>JBGSXJ010000040.1:0-3018 GCA_041751535.1 Aquaticitalea sp. | reverse complement strand
CAATCGATTTTTTGAATTATCGCACGAAATGCGTGATGATTTCTTGGAATATTGCGCGAAAGAAGGTGAAGAAGCCGACAAAAACAGAACACTTTATCTCGAAGTATTCCCGAAAACCATCGTGAATAAAGTGAAGAGTCCGGACGTGGGGATGGGCTATTCCATGAATATGTATCAAGGTTGCGAGCATGGATGTGTGTATTGTTATGCACGTAATAGCCACGAATATTGGGGTTATAGTGCAGGCCTGGATTTTGAGCGACGCATTTTGGTAAAGAAAGATGCACCAAGATTATTGGAAGAGCTACTTCAAAAGAAACGTTGGAAAGCACATCCAATTGTGATGTCTGGAAACACAGATTGTTACCAGCCTGCCGAAAATAAATTTGAACTTACCAGACGTTGTTTGGAGGTCTTCCTTAAATATAAACATCCGGTAGGAATCATAACCAAAAATGCCTTGATTCTTCGTGATTTGGATCTTTTAAAGGAATTGGCCAATGACAATTTAATCGGAGTCAACATGTCCATCACCTCCCTTTCAGAAGACACAAGACGAATTTTAGAACCTCGAACAGCTACTATAAAAAAACGATTGGAAACGGTAAAGGTCTTGTCCGAAAACGGAATCCCTGTAAATGTAATGATAGCTCCGATTATTCCAGCCATCAACAGTCATGAAATTTTACCGCTTGCCAAAACAGTTTCTGACCTTGGCGCGCTTTCCATTGGTCATACTATTGTGCGGTTAAATGGCGCAATTGGAGAAATATTTACGGATTGGATACATAAAACCATGCCCGACAGGGCAGAAAAAGTGCTATATCAGATTGCAAATTGTCACGGCGGCCATTTGAATGATTCCAGATTTGGAACCCGTATGCGTGGAGAAGGTGAGATTGCCAAACAAATCAACGATTTAGTGAAGTTGGCCAAACTCAAATATTTTAAGAATAAAAAGATGCCCCAACTCAATACCTCTTTACATGAGCAATTTAAAGATGGTCAATTAAAATTATTTTAATGGCTGAATTATAGTACTACAAAAAAAGGAAAGAAAGTCTTTAACAAACTTCCTTTCCTAACAACTAGCAAAACGACATTTTTCTAACCATATGCGATCATAGTGAGAAGGTTTGGGCATACTCTCGACCATTTGCTTTCATAAGGACTTTATAAGTGCCCTTTTTTTCTTTGTCCAAAGCATAGATACGTTCTATGACTTTAGTGTTTTCAATTTTTTCTGAATAGATTTTTTCATAATTAGTAAAACCAGAAGGATCATCATAATATATATCAATGGTTAAAGGATCTTGTTCCAAAGTGAGTTTTGAAAGATATAATTTGTGGTTTTTGGTGACAACAAAAGGTTTGAAAATTGTTACTTCTTTTTCCTTTGAGAAAACCACAATATTTCGAGTTACGCAAAAAGGTGTGATTTGAATTTGCAACTCTTTCTCTAATTCAATAAGGTAATTGCCGTTCATTAACTGGGTTAAATCAAATCCTTTTTGGGTATAAATTCCAGATTGCTCTATGTATTCTCTGTAAACCACAACGCCATAGGAATTCGTAATGGTAAGTTTCTGGCCTTTTTTCACATAGTATATTGGAAATTCGGTTGCAGAACCATCTAATATTGAAGGTGTTACAGAAGGTTCAGTTGCAAAGCTTGATACGGTTACTAACATTCCGATAATTAATAGTCCGTTTTTGATTTCTTTTTTCATGATTGGGATTTATTAAAAGTTTACAAGGCAAATGTAAAGGCAATTATCTGTCAGAAAAACATCATATTTATCCAATTTGTATGCGTAATTAACTGTTGTTTTAGAAATTATGTATATATATGTTAATATAGCACATAAAAAAGATAACATTGTATATATTTGAAGATACTATAAATAGTAGTTTTGTAACAAATTATAGGAATCATGTCTCAAATAAAACCAGCCTTTGAGAAAGTCAGTCCAAGTTTTGGCAGTTCTATCTTGGTAAGAAAGCATACGGAGGCTGCAAAAAAAAGCTCGGCATCATGGCATTTCCATCCCGAAATCGAATTGGTGTATGTTAATAAAGGTCAAGGCAAGCGCCATATAGGGAATCATCTGTCGTATTTCAACAACAGTCAGTTGATTTTGTTGGGATCTAACCTTCCTCACAATGGATTCACAGATCGATTGACCAGTAATGGTTCAGAAACCTTAATACAATTCAAACCTAATTTTTTGGGTGAGGCCTTTTTTGAAATTCAAGAAATGAATGCCATAGAACACTTATTGGAGAAAGGAAAAAAAGGTATTCTATTTAAACCCGAAACCAAGAAATTGGTAGGACCTAAAATTGAAAATCTAATTGAATATAAAGGATTTGATCGCATTATCAAACTACTAGAGATCCTTAATGAACTCGCACTATCTGAAGATTATAGCTTATTGAATGTCGATGGCTATGCATTTGAAACAAAACCACAAGACAGTACAAAAATTGATATCATTTATAAACACATCAACAATAACTTTAAAGATCATATCAGTTTAGAAGAAATTGCCGATAAAGTAAGCATGACTGTCCCGGCGTTTTGTAGATATTTTAAAAAAGCAACTGGGAAGACTTTTACCAAATTGGTCAATGAATATAGGGTTGTGCATGCCACCAAATTATTATCTGAAAGCCAAATGACCATTACCGATATTTGCTTTGAATGTGGTTTCAACAATTTTTCCCACTTCAATAAACTCTTCAATGAATTTACTGGGATTAGTGCTTCTGCTTATAGAAACAATCTCAAACAGATGATTCAATAAATCAGCGAATTCCGTCCCACTCAGCATAAAACTGCTCGAGATACAATTCCATAAATTTATGTCTTTTTAAGGCGATTTGCTTACCAGTTTGGGTATTCATACGATCTTTTAACAGCAACAATTTTTCATAAAAATGATTGATGGTGGGAGCGCTGGAATTCTTGTATTCCTGTTTGGTCATCTGAAGGTTGGGTAAAATATCCGGATCGAA
>JBGSXJ010000039.1:0-1770 GCA_041751535.1 Aquaticitalea sp. | reverse complement strand
CAATGGTGGAGCCATTGTGAATATTGGTTCAGTCAATTCATTTCTTGGTTTTCCAACAGGGTCGGCTTATGTCACATCCAAACATGGTCTCATAGGATTAACATCCAGCGTATCTGCTGAACTAGGACCACAAGGCATTCGTGTCAACCTGTTGTGTCCTGGTGTTACAATTACCCCTATGCATGAACGCTTGAGAGGTATTGTTGGTGATGATTTGTATGACAAAGGTTTGTTACCAACGGTGCATCTGAAACGCGCAGGACGTCCAGAAGAAATGGCACGAGCCATCGTGTTTCTATGCTCGGATGATGCGAGCTATATCACTGGTTCAACCCTTACAGCAGATGGTGGACTTACATTGACATTGTAATCAATTTACAAAAAACACGAAATGAAACAAGCACCTATAACTATCATTTGCTTTCTAAAATTCATCACAATTAGTCTCAATTATTCGAAATGAACTTCATATGAAAAAATAGCATCAATGGAAACCACAACCAACCAACCCGTTTTTACCCCAACTCAAAAAAAATCACGTATCAATTCGTTAGATGTCATTAGAGGTATTGCTTTATTGGGCATTCTTTTAATGAACATCAATGGCATGGGATTGCCTTTTTCCTATTCAGACCCGACCATTGCTGGTGGTGCTGATGGACTCAACTTAAATGTTTGGATTGCCAACAATATGCTCTTTGAAGGCACCATGCGAGGCTTGTTCACGCTTCTTTTTGGCGCTGGTGTCATCTTACTAACCTCGCGATTGGAAAAAAACGGTGCAGGTATCACAACCGCCGATATTTATTACCGACGCATGCTTTGGCTATTGGTTTTTGGCCTTATCAATGTTTGGGTACTCCTGTGGCATGGCGATATTCTTTATCCGTACGCTGTTTTTGGACTCATGTTATTTCCATTCAGGAATACATCCGTAAAAAAACTTATTATCATGGGATCTTTACTTATTGGCGTGGGAATAATATGGGATATCAGTGACCATCGAAATGATTTAATAAAACAAAAAGAAGGTATTGAAGCACAAATCTTGAAAGAACAAGGGACTGCATTAACAGAAACTCAAGAGACCAATTTAAAAGATTGGGAGAAATTTAAAACTAAAAAAACACAAGAGGAAATAAGCAAACAAATCGAAAAAATGCACCAAGGTTATGGGGATGTGATGTTGGCCAAAGTGAAAATCAACCAAACCATGCAAACGTGGGTTGCCTATCGATTTTGGGGATGGGATATCTTAAGTTTTATGCTCTTGGGAATGGCATTTTTTAAGTTGCGAATATTTCATGGTGAGCGTACCAACACATTTTATTTGATGATGCTCGTCGTTGGTTATGCTGTTGGTTTAACGGTCAATTATTTTGAAACAAAGATGATTTTGGACAGCAACTTTGATGCCATGACCATTTCATCTACCCATCAGACGTATCAAATAGGGCGCTTGTTCACTACGATTGGTCATGTTGGACTTTTTATGCTATTCATTAAATCAGGTATTTTAGGATTTTTACAAAAAGCCTTGGCAGCCGTTGGCACAATGGCACTCACCAATTATTTAATGCACAGCATCATCACTTCCATTATTTTTTATGGTTTTGGTTTTGGCCTTTTCGGTCAATTGCAACGTTACGAATTGTATTATGTGGTGGGTGGCATTTGGATCTTTCAATTGATCTTCAGCCCTATTTGGTTGAAATACTTTCAATATGGTCCATTTGAATGGCTGTGGCGTTCCCTCACCTATCAAAAGAA
>JBGSXJ010000038.1:0-13273 GCA_041751535.1 Aquaticitalea sp. | reverse complement strand
CCGGCCGTCCAAAATAACCAAGCTGAATTAGTGGTAATTTGTAGAACAAAGGGATTCAATGGTTTCGGACAAGTGGGCTTATCCTCAATATACACATCGTCAATAGTGACTCTTAATGCAGTCTCGGTGGTATTTGGCTCAACAATCCAAGCAATATTCACATCTCCAGTGATGTTTTCCGGAATGTCAACAATCCTTTCCTGAAATCCAGTATTGTTAATGGTCGTGGTAGGCAGTAATATAGTCGTGAAATCATCCAATCCAACTCCGGTAGTTGACAATTTTACCGTGTACGTCGACACGCCTTGTGTGGCCCTATGTTTATAGCGTACACGTTTTGGGGTACCATCCAAATGTACACGTGGCGATACATACATATCATGATTTGCGTATTGAGAGGATTGTGTTTGCAATGTGGCCCATCCACCAATAAAACCCCAGGTGTTCCCATCGCTATTGACATCGATAGTGGTCCAGCATGGCTCTGGATTTTCATTTGTCGCATTATTGAAATCTGTAAAATAGGGTGTATCGAATGTGGTACATTGTGTCGTAAATGTGGTTGGATTGCTCCAAATGCCGGGAGAGCCATTGCAAATAGATCTTACATATAAATCGTAAGCGGTTGCTGGGGATAAGCCTGTATTTATAACATTGCCGATATTGGTCGCGGTAAATACTCCTGAACCAGTAGGTTCTCCAGAGCCAACTGAAACAACAGCGTATTCCCACGAATCTGAAAACCCTCCGTTATTGTCCCAGGAATAGGACACACTGTTTTCGGTCAAACTATTATAGGTAAAAATACCGGGAGGTGCGCATACAGGACTGGAAATTTGCAATTCAAAACAAAGACCAGCTCCGGTGGAAAATAAAGTAGAGACGACTATAATGTAAGTTTCCCCAGCCTGTACCAAGAGATTGTTGATTGATTTTGGTTCAAATCCATTGGTCGTGTTGACACCTGCAATACAGTTAACACCAACAGCGGCACAACTTTCGTAAACGAGAAGTGTGCTTAAAGCATTGTAGCAGTTGTTTGACTGATCTCCACCATCAAAAGTCGTTTGTGTTAATGTTAATAGACCATCTTGAGTAGGAGTGTAACTAAAAAATACTTTATCACCGTTTAAATAGTTGGTTGAAGAATTTCCAGAGATGCAATTTGAGCCTTGTGTGCTATAACTTACATTAGGGTTGGCCCAATTGGATAAATCGTCTGCAAATATAAAAGGAGTTGTCGAAATATCAGGAACAACAATGGGCTCCTCACATGTTAGTCCATATTTTGAAGTGGCGAAGGTATAGGGTCCCGAAAATTCACTTTGCGTATCGTTATCACAAATAGCCGAAATATAGATATCAAATTCTGTATCAGCATCCAAATTCATTAAGTTATAGCTAGTTCCAGTGACAGGAATACCGCTTGCTGCCGGGATGCCTCCTGTCGGTAATATCTGTATTTCAAAATTGGTTGCCGTAGGGTGCGACCATGTCACACCTGCAGAATTCACTGTAGCATTTTCAATGGAAACTGTTTCATCCGCCACTTCTATACAGCCTTCCAAAATTGAAATCTCATCCACAAACCATTCATCTCCCGTGGGTGATGCACCATTTTGTGTATTGACAGCAACAAAGGCCAAATAAATGTTCAACCCTGCAGGAATGGATTCTGGCAATTGGACCACCTTCTTCTCATAAACTGTTTGTGGGCCTTGGTTTAAATTGTTCTCCGTGTAAGATTGAATAGTAATGTTAAAACCATTGATATCGGGTTGCGCGGCTGTGGAAATCCTAATCTGGAATTGTGTACCATTATCTGCTTCGCTTCCCTGTTTTGTATAGAATTGAATCTCTCCGTTTTCAGGAACAGCTATCTGTGGGGTGACCAAAAAATAGCGTGCAGTGTTCTGATTTCCAATATTATCGGTACTTGGATTTATGGAAGTTCCGTTGGTGCCCAAATATCCGTCTGCAGTTGAACTCCACTGCGATGTTCCAGTGCCATTTCCAAAAAGTGTCCATGTTACTGGAATACCACCATCAAAGGATTCGTTCAATTGTGCATATCCTTTCCCACATATAAATAAGAATAAGGAAACGGCCAAAGTAAAAATAAGGGCAGTGTTTTTATTGGTTCTTCTTGATCTATTCAAAAATTTTGTGGCTACAGTGATGTGTAACTTATTTCTCATGGTAAAACAATTTCGATTAAAAGATTTGTCGAATATATACATAGATACACTATATATATAGAGTAAGCCTTTTCTATTTACCGAAATTTAAAAGATTAAAACAAGGTATAAGTATCTGAAAAACAAATAGTAGAGATAAAAAATAGTCTTTTACTTTTCCACTACCAATGATTGTGTGTTTTCAGGAGTGTCAATTTTTTCTTGGAGTGCTTTTAGAGTTTTTCTGTTTCTAATTTCAAGAAGCACGATACCAATGATTAAAATGACGCCGATAAGAATTATCAATTCAATATTAGTTTTAAAATTGGATTGAACGGTTTGGAGTTCTTCATTTAATTTTTCAGAGTTTTCTTCAATTGAAATGCTAACAGAGTTGCGTTCTGATGCTTTGATTACTAAATGTGTTTTTACAAAAAGTTGATGATATTTTTCATATTGCTCCCAGTGGTTCAGAGCTAAATTATTTTCAAAAAGCCCTCTGTATATTGCCTGGTTCAAAATTAAATCTTCTACCTCTTTTGATTTTTCAAGCGCTGATTCCAACAATACAATGGCTTCTTCATATTTGCCCTCCAAGGTATATACTTCAGCGATACCTTTTTCGGCAAATGAAACTAAACTATTGGCATTTTTTTGCTTTGCCAATTCTATGGATTTTGAAAAACTTTCCTTTGCTTCCTCGTATTCGGAGAGTATGATATGACAATTTCCTTTGTTGTAATATCCGATACTTCTATTATGTGCATTACTCCCAAGCCGATCAAATTCTTTGAGCGCTTTGTTAAAAAATTCTAACGCAATATTACAATTCAAATTATCCTTGTAAATAAAGCCTTTTACCAAATAACTGGATGCCAACGTACTTCCTACGGAATCTCTTTGAGGATACACAAGGATTTTTTTTTCTACTTCCTCCATATATTCGATGGCCTTATCAAATATTTTTAATTGTTGATATTGCACACCTGTCATAAAGAGTATTTTAATTTTCAGCTTTTTATCATTCACTTGATTTGAAAATTCATTGGCTTCAATAATATATTCCAAAGCCTTTTTATAATCTCTTTTTGAGTTATAGGCCAGACACAGGGTAATTAAGGCGCGTGTTCTTATCTTTTTGGAGTAGGCTGCATTCTCATAAATTGGCAAGACAGCCTCGATGGTTTTGTTGGGATTTTCATAAGCGTTGTTTGTTGCCACGTCCAACAAGCTATCAACCTCTTTTTTTTCTAATTGTTGGGCAAAAAGAGAACTAGTTTTAAAAATAAAAACAAGTACGAGGAGGTAATATTTAGTGTTGGACTTCATTTTATTGTTATTCTATCCTTTACGGTGGTGCTATACGGCTGCTATTTTTTGATTTTCGTACTTGAAGAGACGGAACCCTTTTATCACATTATAAAAGTAATGCACAATATGTAAAGTTAGAGTCATTCTGATTAATAGTTTGAATAAATATAAGCAGAAATCCGTCGAGACCGGACTTAAAAGAAAATAAAACGAAAAATTGACGTCAAAAGATTTAAAGATACTAAAGAAACTAAACCAAGTCTTTTCTCGGTACAATTAGTTTATTGGAGCAATATGCCCAAAAAAAATGGGCTACACTCAAAGTGTAGCCCATGGCATTAAATTGCTATTAATCAGGGTTGGTAGGCATTATTTTTTAATAATCTTAATTGTTTTTTGTGAACCCTCACTAGAAACCGTTACAAAGTACACACCACTGTCTAATCTTTCCATATCAATAACGGCTTTGGAACTATTTGGTGTCAATAGTTGTACTTTTTGACCCACAATATTGTAAACACTCACTGCTGAAATGGTGTTTCTAGCTTCCACTGTCAGAAGGTTGCTTACAGGATTGGGATAGAATGTAAAGTATTCAAAGGTATTGGATTCTACACTTAATGAAGGGTCTGGATATGCCATTAAATCAAACGACTCAATGTTGGAATTACTAAAGCTATATACGGATATCAAATAAGTATTTCCTGCAACCAATTCGGTAGTAAGTGGACCAGAACCATAGCAAGAGGAATTTAATACATAATTGTTGGATGTTTGGGAACAATCATCTGTATTAAACACAGAATAATAAGGGAACCCGACATTGTTTATAAGATTGAAGTAATAGGTGCCAGTATAGGAAGGTGTAAAACTATACCATATGGTTTTGCCTCCAACGTCACAAGCCTCCGATGATGGATACGAATTGGCAAAATCACCAGAGATCATGTTATCTCCATTTGAGTCTGTTGATTCCAATAATACAGTTGGGGTAGAACAATCATCATTGGAAGCTGCAGGGGGTAATTTGAATACACATAAACTAAAATCAATTCCTGGACCATTATCGGCAGATCTCACCATGATATAGTAACTTTCTCCGCTTGTTATATTCAAGACCTGATTGTTGGTATAAAAACAATATGGACTTTCTGCAACCAACGTACCACAGGCACCTGAATAAATAAAGTAATCCGCTCCTGGATCAAATCCTGATCTTTCAAATGAAAATTCGTAAAAACCTGTTTCAGCTGCAGTAAAAACATACCATACATCTTTCCAATATTCAGAGTTCCCACTGTTGCAGGTGTTTTCAGCTGAAGGAGTAGCTCCGACAGTGGTTCCCATTAATTGGTTATTACAATTTGCATCGGTAGAAAGTGTCAAAGTAATCGCATTTGAACAGGCATCGTTGGCCGGTGGTGCAGGAGGCTCTTTTAAACATATATCGTAATTTTGAGCAAATTCTCCACTATTTCGAGTACTATTTCTAATGTAGTAAGTGTTTCCTACTGTTAAATTATTCAAGGTGACGTAGTTGTTCGAATAACATCTAATACTTGTAAATGAACCACAGTTTCCTTCAAGTAATTCGGTTGCCTGTATAGTGCCACCACTGCCAATTGCGGCAGTCACATTCAAATATTCTAAAATCAAGATCTCGTTGGAAGCAACAAAACTAAACCAAACATCATTATTATTGATGAATTCACAAGTGATCGGGTTTGTAGCAAGCTCCTCTGTCGCTCCAGCATTGGTTGCGCTGGTAAAAATAGTGCAGGTACCATCGGTATTTATGGTTAATGGGATGCTGTCTGTACAATCATCATTGATAGGAGGACAATAATAGAAAGTAGAATCTGAATAAGAACAACTAACGTCCTGATTGTTTGTTAAGGTAAATTCTACCGTACTTGTGCTAGTATAAGGGCCAAAATTCACAATACCAGTAGAGCTGATGCTATTATTGGAATTGCCAAAATTATCGGTTAAAGTTAAAGATGTAGCAGAGCCTAAATAAGTGACGTCCACATCAACGGTAAATTCATTGGTTTCACAATCGGAAACAGCAGTTAAGGACATGCTTGGATTGATACAGCTATTTTCGGTGATGATTAAACTGTACGTGAAAGTACTGTCGAGACCTGCATTGCTCACTACTATGAAATAAGTGTTTCCTGCTAATAAAACTACATCATTAAGTTCCATATTATATGGAGGTGTAGTGGAGTAATCATCACCCAAAAGAGCAATACAATTAGTGGCCACATCAGGACAATCATCCATGACATGAATAGCCGCTCCAAAATCAGAAACAGTGGCCAAACTGATATTTATCGACTTATCTGTAGCCGGGCTTATCGTATAAAACACGTCATTTCCACCCATATAGGCTCCAGGAAAATTACCACATGGCCCGTCATTGATATTGTTTTCAAAGTTTCCAGTATCTTGATTGGCCTGAATAAATGGGAATGAAGTAATTTCAAAAGGATTTAAACACGTTGCCCCAGTGACGGGTTGCAAACGGGTAGTAAAACTTTGTTCCGTACACCCTGTAGCATCGCCAAAGCTGTTAAAAGGTACGATATTAACGAAATATTCGGTTGCATAAGCCAAACTGAGACCAGCTAATGGATAACTTGTAGTGGCAGTAGTTGCGGCGTTTAAAATATCTGTGCCGCCAGAGGTTGTACCTATTGAAACAGTATAGCCAGTTGCTAGACCAGTGGCTGCTTGCCATGTCAATATTGCATCTAGATTCGCGCCTGTAGACCCATCTGTTGGATGTAATAACGCTGCATCGCAGTTGGGTGCTGAAGCGGCTAGTTGGGTAATTGAAACATTGTCTACAACCACCACTAAAACATTCCCCGAATCTGGAGTGATGTTTACAGCATTCACAACAAATCTTGCTTGAAAGTCAGTTCCTGCGGCAAGAACACCTAAATTTGTTGCAGGTATTTCGACACAGGTTTCCGTCCCTACATAAGTGAAATTGGTATCGTCAATTGTATAGGCTGTATTCCAAATAGTACCTCCATCTATCGAATACTCAAGGGTAACAGTTCCCCAACTAGCGACAGGGGCATTATAGGTGACTGGAAAAATAAAGACAGGCCCTTGCTCAAAAACGTTTATTGAAAAACTGACAATAAGGTCCGTCGCATTGGTCGCCGCTGAATAATTTGGAGTTGTTAAACTCGCAGTCCCTAGAAACTCAAATCCTGTTGATGCGCTCTTACCAGTTCCTCCACATTGCAAAAAAGGTTTTGCTATGAAGTCTCCAGTTTGAGACCAACCAGTCGGAATATCAAAATCGGGTGTATTGTTGAAATTTTCAACAATTTCCACTTGAGAGAAGGCCGTAATGCCTAAGAGCATCATAATGCACAAAGTAATTTTTTTCATTTTGTAAAGTTTAAATTGATTAGTGTATTTGCTGTGACGTTTTTAAATTGGTCCACTGAAGGCGCAATGTATGGATAGAAAAACTATATATAAAGCGAATACTTTTAGCATTTACCGAAATTTGAAAGCATATAAAAAGAATTGTTCTTTTGATAATCAGCTAATTAATTAAAAATTTCAATTTATTACCTTTTGGTATAATTTTAAATCTTTAGTTGCTGGATTTTGAATTTAGGAAAGGAGCAGTCATTGTGGTTTTCTAAAAAACAATATAATTGAAGAAAATGAATGGGTATAAAAAACGTATTCTATTTTGGAGAATCGACATGTATCGATTTTTCGCGTTCTTCTCTCAAGAGATCGATAAATGTTCCAGGAGACATTCCTACAATGGATTTAAACACCGTGGCAAAACTACTATGTGAGGAAAATCCACTTTCATCTGCTAAAACACTGATTTTATAGTTCATATAATTATGATCGGTTTTCAACTTGTCGATGATAAAATCAATCCTCAACTTATTGATGAACGTATTGAAATTATCATGATAATGTTTGTTGATGATTTCGGATAAGTATTTGGTATTGGTTTCAAATTGCCCAGACAATACGGCCAAGGACATATCCTTCTGGAGAAATTTCTTGGAACTTTCAAAACGTTTCAATTTATTCAGAATCGCATTTTCGGTTTCCTCTGGGATGATGATTTTTTTTGTTTTTACGCTTTTGGGTGGTTTCTTATTTACAAAATCATTCCGGCTGATTTCTACATAACGGATTATTTCATTCAATCGTTTTTTTCTCCATTGGTTCCTGATAAACATTACACCCCCAATGATGACTATCAACACGACTCCCACTAGCGAAAAATAAAGAATTTGTTGATATCTGGTCGATGCTTCCTCCAGTGTTGCATCATTTTGCTGATTCAAAATATTATAAACTGTGTTGATGGATTGCTGCTCCATTAACTCAACCTGATTATTTAAAACCAAAAATTCATCATTATAAACTTTATGTTTGCTCTGCTGATTTGAGGCCAAATAATTGATTGCTAAATTTCGATTGATCTGTTCCAGTAATGGCTGATTATTAAGGATTCCCGCATAGCGCAAAGCGATAAAAAGTACTTCCTCACTATTCTTAAACTCTTTTTTCTGAAGGTACAAATGTCCTAACTCATTTAACACAAAGGCCTTTTCGATTAAATTGTTGCTGTTTCCAGAATTATATAGATCAAGTATTTTTTCAATATATACAAATGCCGAATCGTTTTTGGAAAGATTACGGTACAATTTTGCCTTTGCTATATAAAGACGTTCCTTTTCTTGTGGATGACTGTTTAAAAAGCCTGCATAGGTTCTGCTGGTTTCATTTATGAAATTGAGGGTCTTATTATCTTCACTTTTGTTTAGATGAAGCTCAATCCGCTCTAAAATCACATTGCATTTCAAAGAATCCCGTAACCTTTCGGACTTTATAGATGGAATTCTCTCTTCGGCCAATTGAAGAAATTTGAGGGATTGATTGTCCAAATAAAGAAGTCTTAAAAGTCTTGCCTTCAGAAGATTGATTTCAATTTGGGTCTGTAAATCTGTATCTCTCACTTGCTTGCCGGCCTCAAACACATGGATAATGGCATTGTTATAGTCGCCTTTTACAAAAAAACTTCTTGAAATCATTAAGTTAATGGGTGCCTTTTTATCAATATCTTGTAAGGTTTTTAAAATGTGTTCACTGATCTTTATGGCTTCGTCTGGATTAGAATAAACCAATTTTTGAGCCGTAGAAGATAGATCGCTTTGTTGGGAAAATATGGTATCTGCATACAATACAGACAGTAACAGGACAAAAAGCATTTTGCCATTAAACACTATACCGAATATCGTATTTGAGCCTTGCATTAAGTATCCAATTTTAATGATATGGTCGCGAATTACAAATATAACTTTTTATAATATATAGCAATGAGTACGTGGTAAATCACAAACCTAATCATAAGATTTGTATATTAATAAAAACCCATAGACTTTTTTCTAAACATAGTAGTGAATTATATTTAGGCCTCTACACAAAATCAACTACTGATCATTAATCAATAATTACTAATCCCTAACACCACACACCCATATTTGTCAGATCAACCAAATAGTGTCAAGCTGAGCCTGTCGAAGCCTCTACCTCCAAACTCCAATATCGGTCAGTCTAAGCTCCGTCTATGTCCAGCCAGCCCCGAGCTTGTCGAGGGGAGTCTGTCGAAATCCGCCACCCTAAACGACACCATTTTCTAACGAGTCTATCAATCTAAAAAGTCTCAACCACCTTACACCCCTCATCCACCAACCCCTTCAATGGATAAACCTCGTTACCAAACACCTCAGAGAACTGTAGCCCCAAAGCGACATTACCACTATCCTGTGACGCAACGACCGTTGCAGGGGTCAAAGAAAAAGTAGCAACCGCGTCATGGCCAAGCAACACCGTATCCTAAATTTGAAATGTATAAATCAAGGATTTGCCAATCATAATGTTACAATGTTCTTTTTAAATAGGATTACATCAATTAAAATTTCGGTTGTGCAACGGTTACCGGTGTTATGCGTTCGGATTTCCTTTTTCATTGGTCGAAGTCAGATTACAACTTATCTTTTTTTATTCTGGTTTTGGACCTTTTGAAACAATAGTTCTCAGCAAGCCAGGAAACCAACGTTGCAACCAAACAAAAACTCTCCCGTGGGTTGTGAAAATATAATTTCTTTTCCGCTTAATGATAGCCTGCGCCATAACTTTCGCAGCTTTATCTGTAGGCCACATTAAATTTGCTGGACGTGGGTCTGGTTGTTCAGGATGCCACACGCCTTCATTATCAATCTTGGCAATCTCGGACACCACAAATCCAGGATGAATGGTAGTACAACTCACACCGGTACCCTTTAATTCAACCTGCAAGGTCAGACCAATTGAATGTACAGCAGCTTTTGAGGCGCCATAGGCTCCGACATTGGGATTGGGAAGATAAGCTCCAACACTACCCACTAAACCGATGCGACCTTGGTTTTGCTTCAAATGTGGCAGGGCGTATTTTACGGTCAAGGCTAATCCGGTGACATTGCCTTGTAATTGCCTATTCCAATCTTTTGCACTCAACTTATCAATACTTCCAAAAACACCAAATCCGGCATTGGCCACAGCAACATCTAAACGTCCCCAATTGTCGATTATGCTTTGAACAGCATTTTCTATTGATGTTTCTTCCATAATATCAACTGGAACTACCAATGCTTCACCACCCGAATTCTTAATCTCAAGAGCAATCTCTTCTAATAATTCTCTGCGTCTGGCAGATAACACCACTTTATATCCTAACCTTACCCATTCATAGGCCATAGCTTTGCCAATACCAGACGAAGCTCCTGTGATCCAAACTACGTTTTCTTTAGTGTTTGTCATTTTAAGTTATTTTTAGTCAAACTATTAGATATTCAAGTTGACGCAACGTTCGGCCCCTTGTGTCAGTTGCGTAATTTTATAACAAAAGTTTACAAGTACAAAACTCCTCATAGAATTTTCGGAGAAAATTCCGAACACGAGCCAAGCCAAGCAATTGCTATAAACAGCTGTTAGCAAATGTTTAATTTCTTTCTATCGATAAATTAAAATTAACAGGAGCAATTTCTATTAATTTTTCTGACCATGATATTTCCCCTTTATAATTATATATATGTTTTTCTACTATTAAACCATTAGGCATGTTTTTATTAATTCTCCAAATATTTAAACTTGTTGGATTTGTTAATAATGGTTTCATTTTCTTGCTAGTATCAATAATATATATTTCTTTACCAATTTTTTTTCTTTTAGCTTTTTTTATGTTTTTAAATTTGAAAACAACTTTTGCATAATTTTTGCCAGAAACTAGAGTGTCTTTAAAGTTTTTAATTTCATAATTTTTAGCTTTATATTCATACATATTACTAAAATTACTTGTTAGGCTATCTGGAAATTGTAATGTTCCAGGATTTTTTACATCACCAGTAGTAATTGCATTACAAGTTAAAATATCTTGGTCACGAAAGTATAGTTGATGGACGCTATTAGTTTTTTCTCTTATGTCTGCATAAAAATTATTCTTTTCGCTATTAATATAGTAATTTACTAGTTGAATAGAATCCGTTTCACTAATTCGGCATTCATATTGTAACCTATAGTCAAAACTATAATTAAGATTATAATTAAGATTTATTTGAAAAAAAAGAAAAAGTGTAATTATAGGTGTGGTTTTCATAAATATTTGCTAACGTTTTGTATATGCGCTGTGGCGCCTGCCTGTCGGCAGACAGGTGTCTCGGCACGAACCTCTCCAAATATAAACTATCTTTGGAAAATCCGCAGTCCCGAAGCTTCGGGATTCCAAGTGTGGACTGACCAAGCCATAGCTTATATACGTTGTTGTGCAATGTTTTTTAGCAATTCTATTCTTTCACTTTTTTCAGTTTTAGCCATTACTATTATAAATTCAGTCATTACCATAGTATTAGCATCTAGTTGGCTCATATTTATATTCATTTCTTGAAATGACATTAGTTCATTGAGGTTAGAAACACTTTTGTGAAACCTACTCTTTTTTTTAGATGGTTTAAATTCTTCTGGTATGCAAAGACATATATAATGTTGTCCATGAATGTTCATCGGATATGCATCTTCAATCGTTTCCCAATTTATAAATTCATTGTGCATCAACGTTCTATCAAAAATTCCATTTTCATTAATTATCATTTGAGGTCTTTTGTCTAACAAATGGAAAAGTCCAACCGGAATTGCTAAACTAAAAAAGCAAGTTCCAATCCAGCCCATTATTAGGTCAGTTTCAGTTCCACCATCTCTATTAATCATCCATATTCCAGCTGCAATCAATGGTGTAGCAAAGAGAAATATTTTTAGAGCTTTTTTCTTTGATTTATATAATTTGATTTCGGTCATTCCTCAAATGTTGCACAACGTATCAATAAACACACTGGTGTGTTTATTCCTTATATAGGTTTATTACAAATCTAATGGATTTTTTATAGAATCAAAACTACTCATCGGAACGTTTGGTGTATGATTAGTTGCGCCTGCCTGCCGGCAGGCAGGCGCAACTAATTTAGTAAACAAATACTTGCCAAAGAAAATGCCGAAGGACACCAGCGCAGCGAACTGGCGTAAGCAATTTTCCAGATGAGCACTTGCCAAAGCAATTAATTATACACGCTGTAGTGTTTTCATTCGTTTTTAAACAATATTTATACTTCTATTCTTTCCCATACAAGACAGAAAGTGTTCTACTCATATTTGCTGATACTACCGAAAAATGTGTTTCATTTTCAAATATATACCATTCTAAATCTATCTTGTCAGAGTTCAAATCATCAAGATAAGTGCTTAACTTAACCAATGCAGGCACCATACTCGAGCCTTCTAATGCGCCAACCGAAATAAATACTTTGGTTGGTGGAATATTCCACTGAATTTTATTGTCGTATTTATTTTTAATTTCTGAAACAGCTTGGTTTAATAATTCGTCTTTATTCCACCAAAGAGATGGACTATTGATGCCGAATCGTGTAAAATAACCATCAGAATTCATCAAACAGTAGGCTGTAAACAAGCCGCCAAGTGAATGTCCTGTAATTCCTCTATCAGTATTGGTTTTGTAATTTTTATCTACAAAAGGAATTATCTCGGTTTTGATACATTCTAAAAATTTCGCTGCTCCACCAGACTTTACTGAACCTTTTGGAAAACCAAATCGTTTCTCCATACCATTTTGGGAAGTAGTATCTATAGAGGTTGTATAATCATAGTGTCTGTTAATATGCCAACTTGGAAGGTCAAGTCCCGACCCAATTCCTACAATTATTACATCTTCTATTTCTCCACCAAAACTCATACTTCTTTGTGATGATTTAAAACGTGGAAAACTACTTTCTCCATCCAAAACATACAAAACAGGATAGGTAATGGTGTCTTTTGTAGAATAACCTCTTGGAAAGGAAATATACAATTGATAATCTTTCCCCATTATTTTGGAACTAATGGTATGGTCTGGTTCAGCTATTCTTTTTTTAGGTTCTATCTTTTGGCTAAATGCAGAATTGCTAAAAATCAGCAATAGTATTGTCGTTAATACAAGATTTATTGGTTTTGAAATATTCATTGAGGTTAGTTTTATTGATTAGTTTTCAGTTAGATTATGGTGCATTCAAGACCTTAACGCAACAAACGTTGCTAATTGGTTATGGTACAATTTAATTTTTTCCTTCCAAAAAACCTAGCCTTTTTTGAAGGCTTTTTGGAAAGAAAAAATCATACGGAGTTTTGTTCGAGAACTTCAA
>JBGSXJ010000037.1:0-1736 GCA_041751535.1 Aquaticitalea sp. | reverse complement strand
AATACGATAGCTATCAATGCTATAAAAAAGTACTTCATAAAGTGTTGGTTAACCTATAAGAGGATCAAGATAGTATAGGGTTGTTTAAATATTGTCTAATTTTGCTCAAAATTAATGTTTATCATCATGAAATCCTTACTCACCTTACTTTTTTTGGTGTTTTTTGTATCGTGCAAAAATGACACCGTCAAAACTATCAGCATAAAAGACGATGTTACAAAACTGTCTTCAGATGCTTATGAAGGCAGAAAAACTGGCACCAAAGGGGAACAAGCTGCGGCCGCTTATATTTCAGAACGTTTTGAGGAGCTAGGTTTGGAACCAAAAGGAACCGACGGGTATTACCAACCGTTCAGTTTTAAACCCAAAACTGATCCGCATGGTGAAGTCACTTATCTTACAATGGCCGAAGACAGCACCATTACAGGAACCAATATTCTTGGATATATTGATAATAAAGCCGAAAACACCATCATCATCGGTGCACATTATGACCATTTGGGTTTTGGCGGCGAAGGATCTTTGTACAGGGATGAAGAGAAATCCATCCACAATGGCGCGGATGATAACGCTAGCGGTGTTGCCGTCATGTTGAATTTGGCCAGCAAGCTTAAAAACAAAAATGCCAATAACAATTATTTGTTCATGGCATTTTCTGGTGAAGAAATGGGACTTTTGGGAAGTAACTACTTCGTAAAAAACCCAACCCTTGATATTAAAAAGGCCAATTATATGATCAATATGGATATGGTTGGACGTCTAAAAGCCGATAGTACCTTGGCTGTTTATGGCACCGGAACATCGCCCCGTTTTCAACAAACGTTGAATGCCACCAATTCCGGTTTCAAATTAATCATGAACGAATCGGGAGTTGGGCCTTCCGATCATACCTCATTTTATCTGAATGACATTCCCGTGTTGCATTTTTTCACAGGCCAACATGAAGACTACCACAAGCCAAGCGACGATTCGGACAAGTTGAATTATGAAGGCATGGAATTGATTTCCAATTATCTATTGGACGTCATTTCCGATTTGGACAAAGCAGGAAAGCTTGCCTTCAGAAAAACCAAAAACGAAAGCGGGGAAGTGCCCCGTTTTAAAGTTGGTTTAGGGGTCATTCCTGATTACTTGTTCGACGGCAAAGGTATGCGTATTGATGGGGTTAGTGAAGACAAGCCAGCCCAAAAGGCAGGACTTAAAAAAGGGGATATTGTCATTAAATTAGGCGATAGCACTATCGTGGATATGATGAGCTATATGCGAGCCCTGTCAGTTTTTAGTGAAGGTGACAGCACAAAAGTGGTGGTGGATAGAAATGGGAAAAAGGTGGAAACGGATTTGAAGTTTTAAGCGGTTCTAAAATGATAAAAACCAAACGAGATTTTATTGTTAGAGTTCATTTGATTATATCTATTTTGATTGTAGTTCCTGTTGCGTTTGTTTATGGGTTTCAACCGGATTACCAATTTGATATTCAACTAAATACCATAGACGAATACAATCAATTCAAAGCTATTATGGGATTGTATTTGGCATTTTCAGCGTTATGGATTTTAGGAATTTTCAAAGAAGACTGGCTTAAGATTTCAATTGTAGCAAACATGGTTTTTATGTTAGGATTGGGTCTTGGAAGGCTCTTTAGCATTCTTTTGGACGGCATTCCTACCTTTGGATATGTGTTTGGTACTGCAGCTGAATTGTTTTTAGGATGTTACGGTGCTTGGGTTTTGAAA
>JBGSXJ010000036.1:0-2261 GCA_041751535.1 Aquaticitalea sp. | reverse complement strand
CCAAAAATGAATGGCATAGGTATTTTCTGTAACATGGTCATTTGAAAATTCTTCTTCCCAATGATAAGGATAAAAACTTTCTGGCGGATATATTTTAATATCATCGTCAATCAGCTCACTATCATTTATTTGACTGTAACCAGCATCTTTAAGAAAATAAGTAGTTAAATGGGGCGATGACAAATAGGCTATTTCAGTACCATCATAAAGTGCCAATAAAGCATCCTTTAGTCTTTTGACAAACCAGTGATTTTTTTCTGCGCCAAATATGGCATTGTTGAAACTATTTACTACATCCTTTTGAGGTTGCTGTAACCCAAAAAAGCACTTGTTATCCAATAAAGTTTCAAACGATTTAACAACCTGCACATCAGTGTCAAGATAAAAACCGCCTTGCTCATAAACAGCATGTAATCTTGTATAATTTGACAGGTTTGCCCACTTTTTATATTTTAGAGCTTTTTGCATGTAAGGAAGATGCATTGGAGAATTCTCTTCATTCCATAGAACAATCTCAAAATCTGGCATAAGGGTTTTCCAACCACTAATAAAATTTTGAAATTCTAATGGCAATTCAGAATTTCCAAACCAACAATAATGTATTTTTTTTTGTATCATAATTTTATCCATTTTTTAGGGATAAGATCTTTTGTGTCATAATCCCACCCTGCAAACCATTTTTCAGGTGCTATAACGATCTTGCCTTTATTGTTATTCAGCCATGCTCCCCACCAACTAAAAGTGCTGTTGGCGATAATATTGTGCTTGCATAAGGACATTAACTGCATGTCTCTATAAGAGTTGGAAGATGTATTGTGATCAACAAAGACACTATTCGCATTCAAAGGCAAGTTCTCTTTGGCCCATTTTATATCATCAGAAAAAACGAAATATTGTGGTTTATCAATATGCCCATCCATGTATGCAATGGCCTTTTTATAATAGTCCATATCACAAGTTCCAATTTTTTCACTAAAATGAGCATTGTTTACATAATCTCCTCTCCTGACATGAATTGATATTGAATTATCAGAACCATTCAACAAATTTGACAACTCTAGATTTTTTCCTTCTAGGGGCTTTTTAAATGAAAAATCTTTTCTTATGATCTCTTCATTCTCTTTGAAGTAAAGTTCAGACTGCCAAAGCCCCCTCAAGTAGGTGTTCTCTTTGCTTTTAGTGATAAATGCTTTGTTAAATGGAAAATGACCTTGTTCCCTAATCATCACTCTTGATGTGAATACATTTACAAAATGGCTCAAAAGTGCACTTCGGTAAAAAGTTTTACGCTCAAATTTAAGTTTTTCCTTTTTTGTTGCAAAACCGACTTGGGGAAGATTAAAAACGTCTAAACAGAACTCACTTCGAACATCCTCACCTGCTTCCAAACCTAAAATTTCAAATTTCAGTTCTGTATTGTGTAATATGGAAAGATTTCTTCCCATGGCATATTGAAACATTTGGTTTCCTAATCCACCCAAAATTTTCGTTATTATCATTCTATTTGTTTATAAAATTAATTATGGAAAATAGGCTGTTTATTCATTCTAAACTATAATTACCTTATCAATCTCGGGGCTAAAAAGGCTATTTTAGTTCTCAATTTGTCATCACAATGTTGAATGTAAAGTTTGGCGAATTTAATTCGTTCACTTGAATTTAATGTATTTAACACAAATAGGTGTCTTATATATTTGGTAATAATTGAACTTAATTCTTTGCTATACTTGGACTTAAAATTATCATCACTATATAATACAATATATCTTCTCAAGACTTCTATAACATTCCCTTTTTTATCATTTCCACTCCAAATTCCACCAGGATGAAAGCGGTAGGCACCAAGATTCAAAGGAATATGATTTAAAGTACCATTTTCAGTAATCAACAAATCTAACGTCATATCGCAAAGTGTGGTTGACGACCAATTAGGAAGCGGAAAAAGAGCATCTCTTTTAAAAAGCAATGAACAGGTAGCATAAGCACTACTGAGCGTTGTTAAACAATCATACTGCGTATATACAGGCTGACGAGCATCAAAATAAATTTCTCGAATTATTAAGTTTGAGCCATCTACGAAGTGAACATCATGAAAACACGCATTTGCAGACGAATTAGTCTCCAAAAACTCAACTTGTTTTTGAAGTTTTTGTGGATCAGTCCAATAGTCATCACCTTCACAGAGAGCAATATATTTACCTTTAGATTGTTCTAGTGCAAAAACAAAATTAGGTATCATCCCTATATTTTTTTTATGTCTT
>JBGSXJ010000035.1:0-21152 GCA_041751535.1 Aquaticitalea sp. | reverse complement strand
TTCATCATATGAGACACCGCCCAATTCTTCCTGAATGGTTTTCATTTGCTGATGCAGGAAATATTCGCGCTGCTGTTGATTCATATCACTTTGAACCTTGCTCTGAATATCGTTTTTAAGCTCCAATTTCTGGAACTCCATGTTCATATATTTCAAAGTAGCCAAAGCCCGTTCTTTCAAGTCATTTATTTCCAGTAATTTCTGCTTTTCTTCAACCGAAAGGTTCATGTTGGAAGACACAAAATTGATAAGGAACGAATTGCTTTCAATATTTTTTATGGCAAATGTCGCTTCTGTGGGAATATTTGGGCTGTCCTTAATAATTTGAAGTGCTAAATCTTTAATAGATTCGATTATGGCTTTAAACTCCTCACTATCCTCTACATGTTTGACTTCATCAACATCTCTAACCGTTGCGGTAATATATGGCTGCTCGGTAATGACCTGATGGACATCAAATCGCTTTTTACCTTGTATGATTATTGTTGTGTTGCCATCGGGCATTTTTAGAACCTTTAAGATTCTTGCCACCGTTCCTGTCTGGTAAATGTCCTTTCCGGTAGGATCTTCAATGGTTTCATCCTTTTGTGACACTACGCCAATCACTTTACTGCCTTTATTGGCATCATTGATAAGTTTAATGGATTTGTCCCTTCCAGCGGTAATTGGGATGACTACACCAGGAAACAACACGGTATTTCGCAACGGTAAAATGGGAAGGGTTTCGGGTAAAGATTCGCTGTTGATTTCTGCTTCGTCTTCAGGCGTCATTAAAGGAATCAATTCCGAATTTTCGTCAAAATCCTGAAATGACAAACTGTCAAGATTTAAAAATTTAGATTTCGTCATATTTATTTTTAGGTCATTCTGTCACTAACGAACAGAATATTATAATTATTCATGATTGTACAAAAATTGTTTTAGACTGATTTTCAGTATTCTACTTAATAAAACAATCAAATATACCTCTATAAATTCAATAGTTATGCCATTAGTCGGACTGCATCTAAAAACTTTATTTTATTAAAAAGTGTAACAAAGTTTGCATAACTTCATCATTATACAAAGCAACTATTTTTTTGACACTAACCAATCAAAATATTGAATCACTCTTGCAGCAATGTTTATCTAATGACCAACGTGCGCAACTTGAGGTCTATAATAGATATTATAAAGCAATGTACAACACGTCTTTTAGAATTGTGAAAGATTCGTATAAGGCGGAAGACATCATGCAAGAATCCTTTTTGGCCGCTTTCACCAAGTTGGAGACCTTAAAAGAACCGTCCATGTTTGGTGCATGGTTAAAACGAATTGTGATCAATAATAGTATTCATTACTATAAACAGAATGGTAAATATACTGAAGTGCCACTGGATGATGTCCTGTACAAAATTGAAGATGATCAAGGCATAGCAGACGATGACGAACTGATGACGACAAAGGCTTCAAAAATCATAGATATGATGAAGACTTTAAAGGACAACTATCAAGTAAGCTTGAGTTTACATCTTATAGAAGGTTACGATTACGAAGAAATAAGCGAAATAATGAATATCAGCCATGCCAATTGCAGAACCATGATATCGCGGGCCAAAGATAGTTTAAGACAAAAATTGCTCACAACAGCTTAAAAAATTAAGACACATGAAAAAAGACAATTTAAATCAGCTATTTGAGAATTTACAAGACGAATTTGATGTGGAAGTACCAAATCTTGGTCACCAACAACGGTTTTTGGAAAAACTGAATAACGAAAATTCAAACGTTGTGAAGACCGAAAAAGAACCTTTCAAATTATGGAAACCTTTATTGGCAGTAGCGGCAACGATCGTACTATGTTTTAGTTTAATCACAATTTTAAGCCAACAACCTGAAACTAACGGTTTGGCAAGCGTATCGCCAGAAATGTCCAAAACACAGGATTTTTTTACATCAACCATTCAAAATGAACTTACCAAACTAAATGGTGAACGCACGCCGGAAACAGCGGCACTTATTGATGACGCATTGAAACAGTTAAATATTCTTGAAACCGACTACGAATCCCTAAAAAAAGACCTTACCGAGAGTGGTGACGATAAACGCGTTATCTATGCCATGATCAGCAATTTTCAAAATAGAATCGATGTATTGCAGAACGTTATGGAACGCATCGAGGATGTTAAACAATTAAAACAAATCACCTTATAATTAGAAGTCTATTTCAAATTTATAAAAATAAACAAACCGATCATTTTGCTTATTGCAATTGACCATATTAATAACACTTAAATCAAAACAAATGAAAACTTCAATACTTTATAAAACCGTTATTGCATTGTTTCTATTTCCATCTTTGGTTTTTAGCAACACAAATCCTACCTGGATTGACGCTCAAACCAAGGAGAAAAGCATCAAAAAAGAATTTACCGTAAATAGCAATGCTACGCTCAAAGTCAATAACAGCTATGGAAATATAAATGTAATTACCTATTCTGGGAATAAAACCATTATAGAAGTCACAATTAAAACCAATAGTAAGGATGCTAAAAAAGCACAGGAAAAATTAGATGAAATTACTGTGGAATTTAGTGCATCTTCAGATTTGGTATCTGCCAAGACTATATTTAATAAAAACAACTCGAGATCATGGTGGAATAATTGGTTCGATAACAATAACGTGAATATGGAAGTTAATTATGTGATCAAACTTCCGATTACCAATAACGTGGATTTGAACAATAATTATGGAGGCATCAATCTAGATAAACTTGAAGGTCGGGCCATCATTAACTGTGACTACGGAAAAATTACCACCAAAGAATTGATGGCCGATAACAATTCCATCTCCTTTGATTATACCAAAAACAGTTATTTTGAGTATATCAAAAGCGGAAAAATCAATGCCGACTACAGTGACTATACAGTTGCAAAGACCAAACATTTGACCATCAATGCAGATTATACCAAATCCAACATAAAAATTGCAGAAAATGTGGTGTATAACTGCGACTATGGTTCACTCACAGTTGAAAATGTCAATAACCTAAAAGGTAATGGAGATTATCTCACATTGGTCATTGGGACTGTCTATCAAAATTTGGAAATCAATTCCGATTATGGCTCCATAAAAGTTAGTGAAATGGCTGCCGGTGCTGGAAATATCAGCATAGCATCCAACTACGCCGGAATCACTCTTGGATATGATTCCGCTTATAGTTTTAAATTCGATTTAGATTTATCTTATGCATCATTGAGAGATTCAGAAGGATTTGTTTTTACACAAAAGACAGAAAATAATTCTGCTAAATATTATCGAGGCAGTTATGGGAACTCGGCCACTTCAAACGTGATAAAAATCAATTCTGATTATGGCAGTGTAACATTCAAAAGAAATTAATTGAATAAAAGAAAGCTTCAGTGGGTTTCAATAAAAGAATATAAAATCTCTTTAGGACATAGAGTCAATTAAGAATCGTTTTAATGGAAGGTAAAAGGATCAGGATCTATTTAAATTAGAAAAAATTATAATCCGTTCATTAAATTCAGTTGTGATCAGTTAGTTTCAATCAATAAACAACATCAAAACTACCCGCTGTGATAGTTTGAATTGAGCCATTATCTGAATTAACCACACATTCAAAATTTCCAGAAATGCGTTGATTAGTAAGATTATGCTCGGTAATTGTAATACTACCATCACCAATCCCACTTTCTAGTAGATTTGCAAGGTTGCTATATGTAACGTTTAAATTTGGAACATCGACAATGGTTTGTGTATTATAGTAATAGGTTCCACTAGAAATGTTGGACGGGAGATAGAGTATAATGGAATGATAGTTATTTTCAGAACCTGTGATCGCAATAAAGTCGTTGTATCCTGAACCTTCAGAAACTGTAATGTATATATTCTGATCCATGAACTCTTCGCCATTTAATTCAGCATAAAAGTCATTTTCAAAATCGTCTGGAATAACGGGAATATCATTGGATTCAGGGAAAAACAGTTCACCTTCATAAGGCTCATTGTCACATGAACAAATGCCCACGAATAAGAATAAAAATGAGATGATGACTTTACTCTTTTTCATCAGAAATCCTTTTACTAAAGATACAACTATTCACTCAAAATAACCTTGTTCTCCTTTGGAACCCTAAAAAGCAAAATAATTCCGATCAAAAAGAAGACAAACAGGAATAAAATCGCATTACGCATACTCCCGGTGATTTGGTCGATGGTTGCAAAAATGACCATACCGATAACAATGCCTATTTTTTCGGCTACATCAAAAAAGCTAAAAAACGAAGTAGTATCTTTTGTGTCTGGCAAAAACTTCGAATAGGTTGAGCGCGCCAAGGATTGTATCCCTCCCATGACAAAACCAACGATGGAAGCAGCGATATAAAAATCTTTAGGTGTGATCATAAAATAGGCATAAAAGCAGAGTGTCATCCAAATAAAATTGACAAAAATCAAGGTCTTGATATTCCCGAATTTAGCCGAAGCCCTTGATGTCAAAATAGCTCCAATAACTGCCACAATCTGAATGATTAAAATACTAGTGATGAGGCCTTGTGTTTTTTCATCGTTATCTGCCCAGGCTATTTCTTCTTCACCGAAATAAACGGCCACCAACATAATAGTCTGTACTGCCATACTGAACACAAAGAATGCTGTGAGATAGCGCTTTAATCTCAAATTTTGTGTGAGCTGATTCCATACAAGATTTAATTCCCTAAAACCATTAAAAACTACAGCCTTGGTCACTTTATGTCCTTTAGACGTACCCTTAGGCAACCAATAAAATGTGTATTGGCTGAATAGAATCCACCAAAGTCCGACGGTAACAAATGAATAACGCATCATTTGCATTTTAGATTCGCCATCTTCCTGGCTCATAACCATCACGAGATTTAAAATCAGCAATAAAACGCTTCCAACATAACCCATTGAGAAACCCCTCGCACTGACCTTGTCCTGCTGTTCTTCAAATGCAATGTCTGGCAAGTAGGAATTATAGAACACCAAACTTCCCCAATAACCAATTAAGCCCATAAAATAAAACAAGAGGCTCAAATAAATATGATCTATGCTAAACCAATATAGGCCGATGCAACCAGACCCGCCAACATAGCAGAAGAATTTCATGAAACTCTTTTTGTTACCAATGTAATCGGCAATTCCAGAAAGCAAGGGAGATGTAAACGACACTATCAGAAAAGTAAATGCCGTAACAAACGTGATAAGCGCCGTACTTTTAAATTCGAGACCAAAGGCTTGGACCCTCTTTACTTCTGATAAAAACAAGGCAGAGTAAAATATCGGAAAGATGGACGATGCAATTGTTAGTGTGTAAACCGAATTTGCCCAATCATAAAAGGCCCAAGCATTGAGCAATTTCTTGCTTCCTTTTTGTAGTTCTGCCATATTATATCATAAAAAAAGCTGTTCAGATTGAACAGCTTCGAAAATAGATAAATATTTTTACTTATGTGTTATTTAACCTTTAAATGAAGTGACACCAAATTTTTTGGCTTCCGCTTTCGCTTTTGGTGCAAGCGCTTCAATATTTCTAATACGTGTGTCATTGGCAGGATGTGAACTCAAAAATTCTGGTGGAGCAGCTTGTCCGCCACTTTGTGCACTCATACGTCGCCATAGATCCGCCGCTTCCATTGGATCGTAACCAGCAATTGCCATTAAATACAACCCGATTTCATCAGCTTCCGATTCATGGCTTCTACTAAATGGCAACATAACGCCAACTTGTGTTCCCACACCATAGGCCTGATTAAAAATATTCAATGTTTGTTGATCTTTAATTGCAACATTGCCTGCAACTGCTCCAAATTGTTGCAACATACCAGCACTCATACGCTGTTGACCATGGTTAGCCAAAGCATGCGCCACTTCATGACCCATAATGGCTGCTACACCGGCTTCGCCATCAGCGATAGGTAGAATTCCTGTATAAAAAACAATTTTTCCACCTGGCATACACCAAGCATTGACGGTTTTATCTTCAATCAGGGTATATTCCCATTGGTAACCTTCCAAATAGCCCTGATAACCATTTGCATTCAACCAACGTTCTGAAGCAACTGCTATTTTCTGACCAACAGAATTAATCATTTGTGCCTCTTTAGTACCAGTTACGACTTTGTTTTCATTCAAAAACTGATCGTACTGTGCAAATGCTGTTGGGAAAATTTGAGAATTTGGCATCAAAGCCAACGTTTTCTTTCCTGTAAATGGATTAGTTGCACATGATAAAAAGAGAGCAACAGTTCCAATAGCTATAATATGATTTTTGTACGCCATTTTTTATTTTATTTAATTTCATATAAAAATACAAAAACCGTTCCGCTTTAATTGAGCCCATTCACTTTAATCTTTATCCCGATTCGAAAAATGTTATTTTCCTATTAAATGTATTTCCGAAAAGTTCTTGTCAACAACCATCGTATTATCCCCATTCAATTTAACTTCGCTTAAAGGAATATTCACATTGTCAAGTTGCACTGATCCTACTTTAAAGGGTAAGCCGTGGAAGTTGAGTTTGAATGTATCGTATTTAGTAACATATTTTCCTTCTTTATGTTGCTGAATAATCAATTCATTGGCCTTGCCAGTCAATTTGAATGTTCTTAAACTATAGCGTCCTTTTGTGTAATCGTAGCCATCATGAGCATCATCAAACAATTCAGATTCTTCCTTACCTTCTTTAAAATACACTTCTAAAGTAATCTCTTCTATATTCTTTTCACCTACATATTGTTGTATTGGGAATTTTGGGATAATAGCTCCTTCTTTTATAAAAATAGGCATACTGTCAATATCTGCATCCACCCATGCTTCCCTGCCTCCATTTACCACTTGATCATTCCAATAATTAACCCATTTCCCCCTAGGAAAAAACATTCGACGTCCGCGGGCATTGGGTTCTAAAATAGGGCAAATAAGCATTTGGTTTCCAAATACAAATTCATCGGACCTATAATGGGTGTGAATATCTTCCTGATCATACAATACCAATGATTTTAGCATTGGTATACCGTCTTCGACGTATTTCCAGAATGAGGTATATAAATAAGGTAATAATTGATATCTTAATTCGATAAACTTGCGAACAATATTGGTGACATCTTCATCAAAGGCCCAAGGTTCTTGATTGCCATGATCGCCCGATGAATGTACTCGGCAAAATGGATGAAACACACCCAATTGTATCCAACGTGTAAACAATTCGCCTTGCGGCTGTTCGGCAAATCCTCCTATATCACTTCCCGCAAAGGAAAATCCAGACATTGCCATACGCTGGGCTTGAATATTGGCGATCCATAAATGCTCCCAAGTTGCGATGTTATCACCTGTCCAAGTGGATGAATAGCGTTGCGTCCCAGAATAAGCAGCACGCGTGATTACAAATGGGCGTTTAGGATATGCGAACTTCTTTACTCCTTGGTAGGTTGCCCTTGCCATTTGCATCCCATAAATATTATGAGCTTTTCTATGGCTGCAGCGGTTGCCTTCATATTCATGCCGCACATCGTCAGGGAAAGTTTTATTGGGAACTTCCATAACCGCGGGCTCGTTCATATCATTCCAAACACCTTTGACTCCTATCTCTTCAATCAATTCTCGATAGAGATCAGACCACCAATCGCGAACTTTTTTGTTGGTGAAATCAGGGAAATAGCACTCACCTGGCCATACTTTACCTTTCATATATGCGCCATCTGCACGTTTGCAGAAATAATCATTGTCAAGGGCCTCTTTAAAAACTGAATAATCCTTGTCTATCTTAATTCCTGGATCAATAATAACAACGGTTTTAAAACCATCATCCAACAATTCCTTTACCATTCGTTTTGGGTCTGGAAAATGTTCTTTGCTCCAAGTGAAACATCGAAAACCTTCCATATAATCAATATCCAAATAAATGGCATCACAAGGAATTTTTAAATCCCTGAATTTTTTAGTGATTTCCTTGACCTTACTCTCTGGATAATAGCTCCATTTGCATTGATGAAAGCCCAAAGCCCATAAAGGCGGCAGCTGATGGGGTTTTCCTGTCAAATCAGTATAATTCGCAACCACATCTTCCATTTGTGGTCCGTAAATGAAATAGTAATTCATCTCACCTCCTTGGGCCCAAAAACTAGTGACATTGCGCCGCTCATGGGAGAAATCAAAATAAGATCTGAATGTATTGTCAAAAAAGATACCGTAGGCTTTCTTGTTATACAACCCCGTAAAAAATGGAATCGCTTTATAAATTGGATCTGTGTTTTTACCAAAGGCATAAGAGTCCGTTACCCAATTTTCAAAACGTTTGCCTTTAAGATTGAGCTCAACCGGTTTGTCTCCAAGTCCGAAATAACATTCGCCATCATGCGATTGTTTGCTCATTTTCACTATGTTTCCTCCATATTGGTAACTTTCCTCCCAGTGAAAACCCAGTTCATCCTCATTAATTATCTTACCATCCAATGCATCAAACAATGAAACTTTAAGATTGCTCTTTTGAATAAGGCAAATAAGTTTTGAGGTCGTCACCTTATAAGCTTTATCATCTTCGTCAATTACTAGATGATTATAACCTGTCCTAGCATATTTGGTGATGGCATAAGAAAAATCCTTGTCAAAAGTGCCTGTAGTTGTATATCGAAATCTTAAGACACTGTCCCTTAATATGGTGAGTTCCAAAATGACATCATTTTCAGTAGCAAAATATAATGTGTCGACGTCTTTTTTGTAGGTTGTTATTTTTGATGGGAAAAGATTCCCTTTTTGTTCTAATTCGGTATTTATAATCATAAGTGTAGTATTACTCAAACACAAAAAAAAACATTAGTTGTCATATATGAAACAAAAGTTTTGATGAATTGTTAACTATAACGTTTGAGTTGGAGTTAAATATTAAAATAGCTATTTCTTTTTGGGCTTTTTGGCAGAACCCACATCCTTTGAGGTTTTTGATTTGTCCTTGGGAGTAGATTTTTTAATGATTTCGACATATTTAAAAGCGACCATTCCTAATGGAGGAATAGTAATTTCTGCCGAATGATCCCTAAAATGTTCTGGCTTGCCTTTAGTGGAGAACGGTTTGTTGCTAAAATCACCTGTCCCATTGTAAATCGCCGCATCACTGTTAAAAATCTCTTTCAATTTTCCCTTTTCGGGAAGTCCGATGCGATAGTTTTTTAAAGGAAGTGGCGTCATGTTACAAGCCACAATAACGTCGTCGATAGGATTGTCTGAATGCCTCATGTACACAAACACCGAATTTTTATGGTCGCCATAATCAATCCATTCAAAGCCTTCCCAATCAAATTGTTTTTCGTGAAGGGCTGGTTCATTTCTATATAAAGTGTTCAAATCCTTAACAAGTTGCTGAACACCTTTATGAACATCATATTGAAGCAAATGCCAGTCGAGACCTTTGGTGAAATTCCACTCGCTTGTTTGTGCAAACTCACACCCTTGAAACAACAATTTGGTGCCTGGATGGGTAAACATGTAACTATAAAGCAATCTTAAATTGGCGAACCGTTGCCATTCGTCCCCTGGCATTTTATGAATCATCGACGCTTTGCCATGCACCACTTCATCATGCGAAAAAGACAATACAAAATTTTCGGTAAATGCATAGGTCATTGCGAAGGTTAAATCATTTTGATGAAAACGTCTATAAATAGGTTCTTTTGAAAAGTATTGAATGGTATCGTGCATCCAGCCCATCATCCATTTCATTCCAAAACCCAATCCACCAAAAAAGGTCGGTTTTGATACCATCGGAAAGGCTGTAGATTCTTCGGCAATGGTCTGAACATCTGGGAAACTGGTGTAAACAGCTTCATTCATATCGCGCATAAACGATATGGCCTCCAGATTTTCTCGTCCACCTAAAATATTGGGTTCCCAATCGCCATCATTTCTAGAGTAATCTAAAAATAACATTGAAGCTACCGCATCGACCCTTAAGCCATCCGCATGAAACTGATCGAGCCAAAAAATCGCATTGCTTATCAAAAAGGATCGGACTTCATTACGTCCGTAATTAAAAATGAGACTTTTCCAGTCGTTATGATAGCCTTTGCGTTTATCTGGATGCTCATATAAGCAAGATCCATCAAAATATCCCAATCCATGGGCATCTTCCGGGAAGTGCGACGGTACCCAATCTAAAATAACGCCAATATCATTTTTATGGAATGCATCGACCAAATACTTAAATTCTTCGGGATGTCCAAAACGCGATGTCGGTGCAAAATAGCCTGTGATTTGATAACCCCAACTTGGGTCATACGGATACTCCATGATTGGCATCAATTCTACATGTGTAAAATTCATGTCCTTTACATAAGCGACCAGATCCTCTGCCATTTCAACATAGGATAAATAACGGTCTTCCGTGGCGTGCCGTTTCCATGAACCCAAATGCACTTCATAAACCGAATACGGAGCATTTAATGCATTGTGTTCTTTTCGTTTTTTCATCCACTTGGAATCCTTCCAAGCATAATCATCGTCCCAAACTATGGATGCAGTTTGCGGTGGGTGCTCATTGCGACGCGCATACGGATCGGCCTTTTCCGTTTTGACATTATTTATAGAACTGTGTATTTTATATTTGTAAGTTGAGCCTTTTCCAACAATGGGAATAAATCCTTCCCAGATTCCGCTTTTATCCCAACGCACATTTAGCTGATGTTCGCCATCCGTCCAAAAATTGAAATCTCCAATCACCGAAACCTTATTTGCACTCGGTGCCCATACCGAAAAATAAGTTCCTTCCCTCCCATCAACAGTTATGATATGAGATCCAAATTTTTCATAAAGCCTAAAATGCTTGCCTGCAAAAAAAAGACTGATGTCGAAATCAGTAAAAAGACTGTGTGAAATAACTTCTGCCATAGGTTGGTTGTAACTGAGGAATAAAAATAAGTTTTGAAATTTTTACCAATTTACCATTTTTTGAATGAATTGGAATAAAAACCGAAGCTAATAATTTTCCGTAAAGATTAATAGCAAGACTTGATGACTTATCTTTGAAAAATAAATAAACACCCGGTAAGATTCGTTGCGTCTTTGCGACTTAATAAAACATGATAAAAACTTATTTTATGAAACACCTCGGATTTATAATCATTTTCAGTTTAATGTTTAGTTGTAACTCTTCAGCTCAAAAGAAAGATCAGAAAAATGCGGAAAAAGAACAATTTAAAGTTTCTAAAACAGATGCGGAATGGAAATCACAATTGACAGAAGACCAGTATTACGTATTAAGAAAAGCTGGCACAGAGCGACCTTTTTCAAGTCCACTGAATAAAATTTCCAAAAAGGGAACCTATGTCTGTGCGGCATGTAAAACTCCATTGTTTAAAAGCGAACACAAATTCGATTCCGGTACTGGTTGGCCCAGTTTTGATAGAGAAATAAAAGGAAATGTGGCCTTTTCCACCGATAGGGATTTGGGATATGTGCGTACCGAGGAGCATTGCGCCACTTGTGGCGGTCATTTGGGACACGTGTTTGATGATGGCCCAAGGAATACCACTGGAAAACGTCATTGTATCAATGGCGTCGCATTGGAGTTTGTCCCTGAATAATAATACTTCCTAGCTATAATTATTTCAAAGTGATATAAAATCAATCAAACCAGAATATTTGATAGGTTGATTTTATATCACTATTTTTATGTGTTCATTTCTAATATGCAACACAATGGAACATGCATACTTGACCGGAATCATTAAGCAATTTGAATATTACAAAGGCATTGGTGATAGGGCTTTTGAACAGCTATCGTTTGATGAATTAACATTTCAGCATCACGAAAATTCCAATAGTATTTCAATAATTGTCAAACACATGGTTGGAAATATGTACAGTAGATGGACCAATTTTTTGACAGAGGATGGCGAAAAATCATGGCGCAATCGCGAGCAGGAGTTTGAAGCTAGTTATATGTCCAAAGAAGAACTCCTTGTAGCATGGGAAAGTGGCTGGAAATGTCTCTTTGACGCCATAAAAACACTTACAACTAAACAAATGAATCAACAGGTTTTTATCAGGAATGAAGGCCATACAGTTGCTGAAGCTATTTTTAGACAATTGTGCCATTATCCATATCATATCGGTCAAATTGTCTTTATCGCCAAAATGATCAAAGGGGATGAATGGACATCATTATCAATACCCAAAGGAGGCTCTGATGCCTATAACCAAGATAAATTCAGCAAAGATAAAAATCGTAAGCATTTTACGGATGAGGTTTAAAAAATGATAACTTCTGAAGTTTTCTTCAAGATTTCAAATTGAGGGAATTTTAATCAGCATCAGAAATCCAGACTTATTTTCCCTTAAGGAACTTATATATATGAAAAAAATTGCAATTTTATTTTTGACACTTGGAGTACTCTCTTGTACTATTACCAGAAAGATTAACATTGTACAAAAAACTGAAGCTGAACTTATCGACTTTTACAAATCTAAAAACATTGATAGCTTTCTTGTTGTAAAGGATTATGCAGCATTTAAAGTTTTGTCAGACAGTAATAGAGTAACAATCCCACAAAATTTTATTTTTGATGCCAACGGAAACGAAATTGAACATTTTGACGATAAACTTTGTGCAAATCACACGTTAACTTTTTTAAAAGATTATAATCCTGAAATGAAGATTAAGCTCAAGAATTATAACATAGCCTCATATTTAGAAAACTTTAAATCCATTAATGGCGACATTCAAAAAGACGAGATATTAAATACCAAAGAAATTCGAGTATTTGTCAATACTGCCACCTTCGCTGAAAAAATGAAAGTTAATAAGGAGGCTTTGGAAATTAATAATTTGTACAATGGTAAGTATAAAGTTTATGTTATCAATTTAGACTTCGGGACTTGGAATAAAGGAATCAATTAATTGATGCGGATCGTTCTACAACATCAACTCACTAATGACTTCATTTGATAACTTACGTGAAAATTATTGAATAAATTAAATCCCATCATGTAAAAGGGAATTGATTCTGACAGGCAAAACTCCAAACTACATTTTTATTTCAAAAATTTTTCCCATTCTGTCATCACTACTATTCAGTTGTTTTTTTAGGCTTCTTTTTAATGTATCCGATGCATTTCCCTTCTTTTCATATTTTGGATTCCGTAATTTGCGATTTGAAATATACTTTTTGTAATTTCGTAACTTCTAATAAAGTTTAAAAAATTCTCATGAGTAAATACGATATTATTGTTCTTGGAAGTGGTCCTGGAGGCTACGTCACAGCGATCAGAGCTTCACAATTAGGTTTAAAAACCGCCATTATAGAAAAAGAAAGCTTGGGTGGTGTCTGTTTGAATTGGGGTTGTATCCCAACAAAAGCCTTGCTAAAATCAGCCCAGGTGTTTGAATATTTAAAACACGCTGAAGACTATGGTTTATCGGTAAAAGAAGCTGACAAAGATTTTGGAGCCGTTGTGAAGAGAAGTCGAGGTGTTGCTGATGGTATGAGCAAAGGTGTTCAATTCTTAATGAAGAAAAATAAAATTGATGTCATTGAAGGCTTTGGAAAACTTAAACCAGGAAAAAAAGTAGATGTTGATGGTAAAGAATATAGTGCAGATCATATAATTATCGCCACTGGAGCTCGTAGTCGCGAATTGCCAAGCTTAAAACAAGACGGTAAAAAGGTGATTGGTTACAGGGAAGCAATGACTCTTAAAGAGCAACCTAAATCGATGATCGTAGTTGGTTCTGGCGCTATTGGCGTGGAATTCGCATATTTCTATAACGCCATGGGAACCGATGTCACCATTGTGGAATTTTTACCAAATGTGGTGCCAGTTGAAGATGAAGATGTTTCCAAACAACTTGAAAAGTCATTCAAGAAAAGTGGTATTAAGATTATGACTTCCAGCGAGGTTACCAAAGTGGATACATCAGGAAAAGGGGTTGTAGCAACTGTAAAAACCGCAAAAGGCGAAGAAACTTTGGAAGCTGATATCATTCTTTCGGCCGTTGGAATAAAATCAAATATAGAAAATATCGGATTGGAAGATGTGGGAATTGCAGTTGATAGAGACAAAGTTTTGGTGAATACTTATTATCAAACCAACATTCCTGGGTATTATGCCATTGGAGATATTACTTCTGGTCCAGCATTGGCACACGTGGCTTCTGCTGAAGGCATATTATGTGTCGAAAAAATAGCCGGCCAACATGTGGAGGCATTGGATTATGGTAACATTCCAGGTTGTACGTATTGCATTCCTGAAATTGCCAGCGTGGGAATGACCGAAAAACAGGCCAAAGATAAAGGCTATGATATCAAAGTTGGGAAGTTTCCTTTTTCTGCTTCGGGTAAAGCAAGTGCATCAGGTGCAAAGGATGGTTTTGTAAAAGTGATTTTTGATGCTAAATATGGAGAATGGCTAGGTTGCCACATGATTGGCACAGGTGTAACCGATATGATTGCCGAAGCTGTTTTAGGACGTAAATTAGAAACTACAGGACATGAAGTCTTAAAGGCCATACATCCACATCCAACAATGAGTGAAGCCGTTATGGAAGCCGTGGCAGATGCCTATGGTGAAGTGATTCATTTGTAAAAAAGAATATAGAAAATAAAGTGTAGAATATAGACGATTCATTACTATGAGTCGTCTTTTTTTATAGCTTCAATCCCAATCCAAAAAACAAGCCATTGGGTGACAACTCCTCAAAACCCAATGCAAATTTTACATGGGCGTCAAGTGATGGAGTGATGTTATAACTTGAACTGATATCAGCTCCAATTTTAACTTTATTGGTGAAAAAATCGAAAAAATAATTCACACTGGGTCCTGCCAATAGGTAAAAATTTTGTGCCACTTCGTATTTAGCGTAAATAGGGACATTTAAAAAATTAAAATCACCCACCGAAATATAAAGAACCTCGGGTTGAATGGACAAAAAATCGTCTACAGGAAACTCGGTAAAAACACCTCCATAAAAGCCCGTTTCGGATGTCGAACTTTCGCCAAAACCATTTTCTTCTACATTAAAAAATGTTAGGTTCAAGCCTCCTTTAATTCCAAATTTGGTATTTGCCTCTTGAGCACTTGTCGCAGTAAATATTGTGATAAACAAAATACAGACTTGACATGTTCTATAATTCATTCTCATTTTAAAAAACTTTGTATGGCCAATTCGTAGCTCTGAAGCCCAAAACCAACAACAATGCCTACAGCATTAGGTGCAATATAGGATTTGTGCCTAAATTTTTCCCTTGAAAATGTATTCGAAATATGAACTTCCACAACCGGAGTTTTGATAGCTTTGACTGCATCACCAATTCCAACCGATGTATGTGTGAAGGCGGCAGCATTCAATATAATACCATCATAAGTAAATCCAACTTCATGGAGCTTATTGATCAACTCCCCTTCCACATTCGATTGGTAATGGTCCAGTTTGACCATTGGGTATTTCCCTTTTACTTCCTCCAAAAATTCGGTAAATGACAAGCTGCCATAGAGTTCTGGTTCTCGCGTTCCAAGCAAGTTGAGATTTGGGCCATTAATGATAATGATTTTCTTCATAAAGTAAATATATCACTAATTAAGGCATAAAAAAAACCGAAGTTCTTTGTTATGGCCTAGTTATGTTGAGAATGAAAATCAAAATAAATAACCAATAGATACCTGAATAACTCTGTTTTTAAAATTTTGGTTCAGTTGATCCTTTACAATATTCGAAATTCCCCAATTGTAACGTGCGCCCAAGTTCCAACCATTTTTTAATTGATATCCTACTCCAAAGTTCAAACAAAAATCATTAGACCGCAATCCTTCTTTAATGTCCTCGGTATCAGAATTGCCATTGGATTCAGTGATGATTTTGGCAGTGTGCAAAAATCCTATTTGTGGTCCTGCCTCAAGAACTAGTCCGGTGTTAATATAATACTTCAGCATTATAGGCATATTGATGTAGGATAATTTATAAGTGGAATCTCCATCGATTTCCTTTGTTTTAAAACCTTGAAATGAATACACTATTTCAGGTTGCACACCTATTTTTTCAGAGAACATAGCCTCCAACACAGTTCCTAAATGAAAAGACGTGAACGACTCAGTATCTAATCCATCTGTGGCCATATTTGAGAAGTTGACTCCGCCTTTAAAGCCATATCGTACTTCTTGAGCTGTTGTATTTGAAACATATACCATTAAAAAAATACTTATGACGATGAATTTTCTCATGATTAATTATTTTTTAGATTTAGTAACTGTTTGTGAAAATTAAGTTTTAAAGTTAAATGATAAAGAACAAAAACCCTCTTACGAAGGTACTATTATCCCATAAAAAAAGGAAGCCAAAATAGCTTCCTTTTTCAAAAGTTCAAAAATTTTATTTTTATAAATGAATGGCAAATCCTATCAAAGCTTGAAATGCATCATCATAGAAATCGCTGTTCATAGAAAGATTGTAACGTATTTTAGGTTCTATACTAACTTTTTCAGTAATAAACCATGCATAGCCACCTTCTATACCCACATAAGATGGGTTTTCATCGAAATCTTTGTAACTCGAACCTGTATAATCTACTCCAACAGGAAATTTATCCGCGATGTAATATTTCGCCCCAACTTTGTAATTAAAGGCAGAAAAATCGCCATCTCCAAAATCTTGATAGCCCAAACCAGCTTTGATTGCAAGGTTATCAATTACAAAATAGCCGCCTTCTACACCAGCAGACCACATAGTCTCTCCGTCCACCGATGTCAATGAAAACGCCGTACTACCTGTAGTCCAAGAACCTGTGTTAATTTCGATAAGCCATTTTCCTTGTTGAATAGGACCGTGATCGCCACTATGATCATCCTGTGCATTTACATAAGATAATCCAAACACTGCAAGAGCAGCAAATAAAATTTGTTTTTTCATAATTAATTGGTTTAGTTAAAAAATTGTTTGACTTATTTGTTGTTAGAATTATAAATTTTAATTTGCAAAGCAAGCCAAAAACGGCTTCCTTTTCATTACAGAAAAATTACAAATAAATGGCAAAACCTATTGCACCGCCGAAAGTGTTCGATTTATTCTCAAAATCACTGTTTTCTTTATTTGATAAAGTAGCAGAAACAAAGTCAACACCTATATTAATTGAAACCGAATTACTTAAAAAATAAGCAAGACCACCACGAACATTAAATCCCAGTCCACTAAATTTCTGAATATCCTCATCTCCATTACTAACGGATAAGTACCCTAATCCAGCTCCTAAATATGGAGCAACATTGTTGGATTTGAAAAAATAAGTTGCACCTGGAAAAACAGAAAAAGTATTTGTTTTAAATTCCTCATCTGAACCTGCATCCTCAAACTCCGTCTTGCTGCTTGAAAACCCCCAATTTAAACCGACAGCTAAATTATCAATGATAAAATAGCCCACATTAGGACTTATAGTGATAGTAGACACAGTTGTTTTACCATCAAGTTCCGCCCCATCAAATTCAAATTTTGCGGTACTAGATGCAAATGAAATTCCAGCATCCGAGCCAATCATCCATTTGCCTTTAGATGTTTGTCCTCTATCAGAATCAATGTCTTGTGCATTGGTATTAGATAATCCAAACACTGCAAACGCAGCTAAAAAAATTAATTTTTTCATGATTATTTGCTTTTAGTTAATAATTGTTTGACTCTTTTGTTGTTAGAATTATTGATTTTAATTGACAAAGGAAGCCAGTTTGTCTTCCTTTGTTATATTAAGTGTGTTAAATTACAATCTGAAACCCATTCCAACACCAATTGCTGCTATAGTAACTCCATCTGAACTAATGCCTTTGTAAAAAGCAAAAATATCAAGAGATTCGGTTTTAAAACCCACTTTTGGTTGATAGTATATACCGCCATCGCCCTCTGTAGCAATCGCGTATCCTAAATCCGCACCAATAAACCAACTGTCACTCAACGAATAACGGGCAGTTCCAGCGACCGGGATAAATCCAAAACTATCAAATTCGTCATTATCTGGTGAAAAGTTTGTATATCCAGAAGCAACACCAACACCAAATCCTTCCCCTACACTCCATAAATAAGAAACATCTGCACCGAAATTAAAGTTAGAAATGTCTTCGAAATCCCCAACAGGCATACCTATATGTGCGCCAATTGTAAAGCCCTCTTGTGCACTGACGTTCGTAAATCCAAAAGCTGCAATTGCAGCACATAAAATTAATTTTTTCATATTTTATAAGTTTTAAAATTGATTAGTACAAACTAAATACATTTTTTTCAATTATCAACGAAAATGAAATCAGTTATTAACATTTTTATTAACATTGTGATGCAAATAACTGATTATTAATTAACTAAAATTTTAGTTATTAACAATGCCTATTACACTATCTACCTAAATGTAGTCCTTTGATGTATTTTTATCGCTTTTAATTACTTTTACCCATATGAACTGGCAAAATGCACTCAAAGATTACAAACAATACCTCAAAATTGAGCGTGGCCTCTCCAAAAACTCTATTGTAAGTTACGAGTATGACCTTAAAAAATTTATTTCATATTTAGAGTTTCACGGCATTACTGCCTCTCCCATTACACTTACACATAATACGTTACAGGAGTTTATATACGACGTTTCCAAATCGCATAACGCGCGATCGCAATCACGAATCATTTCAGGGTTACGAAGTTTTTTTAGTTATCTGGTGTTTGAGGATTATCGTACAACAAATCCTCTTGATTTAATTGAATCTCCCAGAATTGGTAGAAAACTTCCAGACACTTTAAGCTTAAAAGATATAGACAATCTTATCGATGCCATCGATTTGAGCAAACCCGAAGGCGAACGCAATAGGGCTATCCTAGAAACCCTTTACAGTTGTGGACTGCGTGTAAGCGAACTGACCAACCTAAAAATATCGGATTTATTTTTTGAAGAAGGATTTATTAAAGTCACCGGGAAAGGTGATAAACAGCGCTTTGTTCCCATTGGTGAATCTACGCAAAAGTACATCCATTTATATAGGACAGAAATACGAACCCATCTTAAAATAGCGGCTGGACACTCTGATACGTTGTTTTTAAACAGACGTGGCAAGCAACTCACAAGAGCAATGATCTTCACTATCATCAGGCAACTTGCAGAAAAAACAGGTTTGCAAAAAACAATCTCGCCACATACATTTCGACATTCGTTTGCAACACATCTTTTAGAAAACGGTGCCGATTTACGGGCCATTCAACTTATGTTGGGTCACGAAAGCATTACCACCACCGAAATTTACATGCATGTAGATCGCAGCCATCTAAAGGATGTGTTGAACAAATTCCATCCTAGAAAATAAAAAAAGCACCTAATTACTTTAGATGCTTTGCACTATTATTTTATGAATGTTGTTATTTCGCGATATTCACGGAACGTGTTTCCCTAATCACAGTTACTTTGACTTGACCGGGATAGGTCATATCTGTTTGTATTTTTTGTGAAATTTCGAAGGATAGATTTGCTGCTTGCTCATCTGATACGCGCTCGCTTTCTACCATTACCCTCAATTCGCGTCCTGCTTGGATGGCGTAGGCCTTGTTGACACCGTTGAATCCAAAAGCAACATCTTCCAAATCTTTCAATCGTTGGATGTACGAATCCAAAACTTGTCTTCGTGCTCCTGGCCTTGCACCAGAAATGGCATCACAAACCTGAACGATCGGAGATAATAAGGTGGTCATTTCTATTTCATCGTGATGTGCTCCAATAGCATTGCATATTTCCGGTTTCTCGCCATACTTTTCAGCCCATTGCATCCCAAGGATGGCATGTGGGGTTTCCATATCGCCTTCAGAATCGGGTACTTTACCTATATCGTGCAACAATCCGGCACGTTTGGCGAGTTTAGGATTTAGTCCTAATTCGGCAGCCATCACACCACACAGTTTAGCGACTTCTCGCGAGTGCTGCAATAAGTTTTGTCCGTAAGACGAGCGGTATTTCATGCGACCTACCAATTTTATCAATTCAGGATGCAATCCATGAATTCCAAGATCAATCACAGTTCGTTTTCCAACTTCGATGATTTCCTGCTCGATTTGCTTTTTTGTTTTCTCAACGACCTCTTCAATTTTAGCCGGATGGATTCGACCGTCAGTAACTAATTTATGAAGTGACAAACGTGCAATTTCACGTCTTACAGAATCAAAACAAGATAGGATAATAGCTTCTGGTGTATCATCTACAATAATCTCCACGCCTGTTGCCGCTTCAATAGCCCTAATATTTCGTCCTTCCCTACCGATGATTCGCCCTTTGACGTCGTCAGATTCAATGTTGAAAACAGACACACAATTGTCAATAGCTTCTTCAGTACCAATTCGCTGAATGGTATTGATTATGATCTTTTTGGCTTCCTGTTGTGCTGTCAGTTTTGCCTCTTCAATGGAACCTTGCACAAATGCCATGGCATCGGCTTTAGCTTCAGTTTTAAGCGATTCCACCAATTGAGATTTGGCCTCTTCCGCTGATAGGGCAGAAATGACTTCCAGTTGCCTGATTTGACTCTTATGGGCCTTATCAACTTCTTCTTTTTTCTTTTCTAAAAATTCGAGTTTAAAGTCACTTTCCTTGATTTTGTCTTCCAGATCTTGGCTCAACTTCTTGTTTTTTGCCAATTCGTTGGACACTTGTGATTCTTTATCACGGGTACGTTTTTCAGATTCGGCAATTTTTTTATCACGGGATAAAATAACAGTTTCGTGTTCTGCTTTTAATTCGATAAATTTTTCCTTGGCTTGTAGTAGTTTGTCTTTTTTGATGGCCTCACCTTCAGTATTGGCCAATTTTATAATCGATTTTGCTTCAGATTGTGCGTTATTAATAAGTTTAGATGCATTGCTTTTCTCCAATGCTTTCGCTATAATATATCCGAGTATCACTCCCAGAACGATGCCTCCAGCAATTAGTAAAATTGTATTCGTTTCCATAGTTTAGTTTAGTTATATATATAAAAAAGCCTACATCAGCTTCGAATTTTGTATAAACTCCTTAAAAACAAGTTTAGGGCTAACAAACTGATCAAAAATCTGCTCAAAGGCAGCTCGATTTTACAGTTTAAACTCACCCTTTTTAAAGAATTAACGTTGAGTTTATCAAAAAAAATAACTAATGTA
>JBGSXJ010000034.1:0-3382 GCA_041751535.1 Aquaticitalea sp. | reverse complement strand
AACAACACTGAAAATAAACCTACCACAATATCGCCAACATTATCAAAAAACACTTCTATAAAACTGCCGACGAATTCTGAATTAAAATTCTTTGCGAATTCAGTGCGTTTAATGGTTTCAATGATATTGATACGTTCCACTCCCAAATAATCACTCGCTTGCATACTTAATTCGTTAAGATCCGTTTTGACCACTTCAAAATCGATATCCGATATATTTTTACTTTGCTCCAATATGATGGGAAGGAAGATCCGAAGAATGGAGACCAGAAATACACCTACCAAAATTAAGGTTGTAATGGTTGCCATTGTATTTCCGAACTTCAATCTATCTTTAAGAATACAAACCAAAGGCCTGCATATCAAAGAGATGACGCCAGCGATAAAAATAAATAGGAGCAGGGATTTAATCTTAAACAGCACATAAAACAATAAAGCAACACCTATCAAAACGGCGACTGCTTTTAAGAGTCCTTTGGCTATGGTTCTAGATTTCATGGAGCAAATATAGGTGAATTAACTATCGCTATAAATCAAAATATTAACTAATACAAAAAATAGGCTATTTAGTTGTCAAACACATATTTAATAATATTTGCGCCCATTTTTAAGGCTTTTTCGCGTACTTCTGCAGGGTCGTTATGAACTTCCATGTCCTCCCAGCCATTGCCGAGATCGCTTTCGTAAGTAAAAAGCAGTACTAACCGATCTTCGTGAAAGAGGCCCAAAGCTTGCGGACGCTTACCATCATGAACGTGAATTTTTGGTAAGCCCTCAGGAAATTTGTACTGATTATTAAAAATTCCGTGAGTTTTTGGCAGCTCCATTAGTTCCTTATCCGGAAAAACTTTTTTGAGTTCTTTGGTAATGTAAGGCTGCAAACCATAATTGTCGTCAATATGTATAAAGCCTCCAGAGATTAGATAATTTCTCAAGTTTTCGGCGTCTTCCGAACTAAAAAATACGTTTCCATGACCCGTCATGTGCAGCATTGGATATTGAAATATATCCAGACTACCTGTTTCCACCCTTTGCGGTTTAGGATTGATCCTAGTGTTGATATTGGCATTGCAAAAGGCTATTAAATTGGGTAAGGAAGTTGGGTTGGAATACCAGTCGCCACCGCCTTTGTACTTCAACACCGCAATGTCTTGGGATACTGAAACCATGGACAACAAGGAGAACATCAACAACAAGAGTCCCTTTCCCATCCTATGTAATATGTTTATGCGAATTAAAATCATACTTTTAAGTTTCATCAATTATAGAAATAAATGTGCTACTGTTTAGATTTCATTTACAAATGCCACGCTATGACAGGCCACAATGGCAGCCGTTTCTGTTCGTAAACGTGTTGTTCCCAAAGTTACAGGAATAAACTGATTTTTGATGGCGGTTTGAATTTCTTTAACACTAAAATCGCCTTCCGGTCCAATCAATATGGTTACAGTTTGATTAGGTCTTAATTCATGTTTTAACGATTTCTTATCCGATTCTTCACAATGCGCAATAAACTTTAGGCCATTAAGATCTTGCGAAATGTAATCACTGAATGTCACAGGATCTTTAAGTACTGGCATATAATAGTGTAACGATTGTTTCATGGCCGATTGCAAAATCTTCTCAAACCGATCTGTTTTTATGATTTTTCGTTCGCTGTGATCACAGATGAGCGGAGTGATGGTGTCGACGCCAATTTCGGTAGCTTTCTCTAAAAACCATCCGTAGCGATCGTTCATTTTAGTTGGAGCCACCACCAAATTAAGTTCATAGCCTTTCTTATCCTGAAATGATTTTGAGGCAATGCTCGCAACACAATTTTTTAAATCTGCCATGATGATCTGTGCTGTAAAGAGCCAGCCTTTGCCATTGGTGATCTGCAAATTGTCGCCAACTGATTTTCGCAACACTTTTACGATATGTTTGCTTTCTTCCCGCGAAAAGGCTAATTTTTCCGTATGTTCATCAATATCGGGATTGTAGAATAACTGCATATTATAATTTTATCAATGACTTTAAGATCATAATTTCATTTGTTTATCGGGATAAACAAATTGTTAAATCCTAAATGTCTCCATTTTATATCTTCAACCGCGAAGATGCCACCACATCATTTCCTGCAAAATCGCCTTCCAAAAACTTCAAATAACCCACAATGGCTATCATGGCAGCGTTATCGGTAGTAAATTCAAATTTAGGGACGTAAGTCGTCCAGCCGAATTTCTGTTCGCCATCTTTCAAAGCCTGACGAATTCCTGAATTGGCAGATACACCACCACCAATGGCAATGTGTTTTATGCCAGTTTCCTTACTTGCCAGTTTCAATTTGTCAATTAAGATTCCGATGATTGTGTATTGAATCGAAGCACAAATATCGTTCAAATGCGATTCAATAAAATTAGTATTGGCTTTTGTTTCCTTTTGGATAAAATATAAAATAGCAGTTTTTAATCCTGAAAAGCTAAAATTAAGACCGTCCACTTTCGGTTTGGTAAACTGAAAAGCCTTCGGATTTCCTAGTTTGGCGCGTTTATCAATTTCTGGTCCTGCAGGATAGCCCAATCCGAGTAGCTTTCCACTTTTATCAAAGGCTTCTCCAACGGCATCATCGATGGTTTCACCAATGACTTCCATATCAAAATAGCTGTTCACCTTAACAATTTGCGTATGACCTCCAGAAATTGTCATTGCCAAAAACGGAAATGGTGGTTTCTCAAAGCCTTCTTCATCAATAAAATGAGCCAAAATATGAGCTTGCATATGGTTAACATCAATCAATGGAATATTTAATCCGAAAGCCATCGACTTGGCAAAAGAGGTTCCCACCAATAAGGAGCCCATCAACCCTGGACCCCTGGTAAAGGCGATTGCACTTAACTGCGATTTGTCAATTTTGGCTCTTTTGAGGGCTTCATGCACCACCGGAACTATATTCTGTTGATGCGCTCTCGATGCCAATTCGGGCACCACACCTCCATAAGACTCATGAATGGATTGCGCAGCAACAACATTACTCAATATCTTACCGTTATGCATGACAGAGGCAGCGGTGTCATCGCAGGAAGACTCAATACCAAGAATATAAATATTTTGTGAAATCATTAGCGGTTATTAGGCACAATAATTGTTAAATTTGACTGCAAAGTTATAACATAAAAACGTATCAAAAAATTCTTCAAAATACTGTTGAAACTAGTGGTCATCTTCATGCTGCTTTTTATTATTTTGGTACTTGTATTTTCGCTTTCTTCTGTACAGACTTACTTTGGAAAAAAGGCCACAGCACGCATCAACAGTGACTTTGGCACAAATATAAACATCGCTAAAGTAGGATTAAAATTTAATGGTGATGTTAATCTTATGAATGTTTACATCGAAGATTA
>JBGSXJ010000033.1:0-9798 GCA_041751535.1 Aquaticitalea sp. | reverse complement strand
GAAAGATAAGAGGATATTGTACGTGTCTTCCGAGGTTGTACCCTATTTACCAGAAACAGAAATTTCATCCATGTCATTCGAAGCGCCAAGGATGGTAAATAAACAAGGTGGACAAATACGAATATTCATGCCTAGATATGGTAATATCAACGAACGCAGGCACCAACTGCATGAGGTGATTCGATTATCTGGGATCAATTTGGTCATCAATGATTTAGATATGCCATTAATCATAAAGGTGGCATCCATCCCCAAAGAACGCATTCAGGTTTACTTTATAGATAATGACGATTATTTTAAACGTAAAGCCACTCTCACTGACGAGGACGGTAAGCTGTATCCGGACAATGACGAACGCGCCATCTTTTTTGCAAAAGGTGTGATCGAAACCGTCAAAAAACTGAATTGGGCTCCCGACATCATTCATGTCAACGGTTGGCTGGCATCATTGTTGCCACTCTATTTGAAAGAATATTATAAAAATGAACCTTTATTTAGCGATAGTAAAATTGTTACAACCGTATACAATCAAAGTTTCGATGGGACGTTAGATACTAATATGATCAATAAAGTAAAATTTGACAACATTGACGAACAGCTTATCAAAGTACTCGACAATCCAACCTACAGTAATATCATGAAGGTTGCCATTGATCATTCAGATGCATTGATTAAGGGTTCTGCTGAAATTCCAAAGGAACTCGAAGACTACCTAACCGCTTCACAAAAACCAGTACTCGAATACTTTTCATTAGAAGATTTTGCTGAACCTTATGCTGAATTCTACAACAATAAAGTATTAAATTAGACATAAATTAAATGAAGAACATAAAATTCGCATTGAAGAACATTGCTATTTTGGCATTACTTATAAGTTCATTTATTGCCTGCGACAAGGATTTTGCAACCGTTGGCTCTGATATTATTGGGCAAAATAATTTTGATTCGGAACGACAAAAATTTGAAGTCATTGCCTATACAAATCCGCTAGGCCCAGTGCAGACCAACAACCTGCCCCTTAATTATCTGGGAGCCTACAACGACCCCTTATACGGATTGACTTCTGCCAACTTTGTTTCCCAAGTAAGCAGTAGCTTATTGGCTCCTGACTTTGGCACCAATGTGGAATTGGATTCTGTTATACTAACCGTTCCTTATTTTAGCAGACGAACAGAAGTTAATGCTGATGGTACGACAATATATAAGTTAGATTCCCTCTTTGGAAGTGGCCAGGTGCAATTGGAAATTTTTGAAAATAAATACTTCTTGAGTGATTTTGACCCTAATGTCGAATTTGATACGCCATTAAGATATTTTTCAAATATGACATCAAGTAGCAGTACGATCAATCCCACACTTTTGGAAGGCACCCCGTTGTATTCAAATCCCAATTTCACTCCCAGCAATGAGGAAATTGAGCTTTGGAATGAAGAAGACGAGGTAACAGAACGATTAGCTCCTGCCCTACGTGTAAAATTTGATAACGAATTTTGGCAAACAAAAATTATCGCTAAACAAGGTCAGCCAGAATTGAGCAATGCCAATCAGTTTTCAAATTATTTTAGAGGACTATATTTCAAAGTGACACCAATAAATGACGATGGCAGTTTAATCTTAATGAATTTTGGGAGTTCAGCCGCCAATATTACTTTGTATTACACAAAAGATCCCTTTACAGAAGGTGCCGATAGAGTTCAATCGACGTACGTCATAAATTTTAGTGGCAATAGAGTCAACTTTTTGAACAATCAATTCAACTTTGCAATTCCTGAAGGAAATCCAGTAACAGGAGATGAAAAATTATATCTCAAAGGTGGAGGAGGTTCAACAGCTGTGATTGATATCTTTAATAGTGGAACAAATGAAAACGGCTATTCGCCTGAATTTACAAGCTTTAAAAATGACTTTGTTGAGACTGATGCCGACGGAAAATTTGTAAAAGCCAAGCGATTGGTCAATGAAGCCAATTTAGTATTTTATGTAGATCAGACTTTGGTTGAGGGCAATGAGCCCAACCGTATTTATCTATATGATTTAAAAAACGGAACACCCCTCCTAGATTACTTTGTAGATGCAATAAATAACAACATTCCTGCAAACTCTGTAGTTAATCACCTCGGCCCATTGCAGCGCGTAGGTAATACACCATCGGGTGAAGGTATAAAGTATAAAATTAGAATTACAGAACATATCAATAATTTACTATTAAGGGATTCTACCAACGTAAAACTTGGTTTGGCTGTTTCTGCAAATGTGAATCTTGAAAACACAATCCCTCAATATAAAGTGTTGACCACTGATGATGCCCTAGTAAACAAGATACCTGTAAGTTCTATTCTTACACCGCGTGGAACTGTTTTGTACGGTAATAATACCACTGACGAGCAGAAGAAATTGTATTTAGAAATATATTACACAGAACCTAACAACTAATAAAATATGTGTGGAATTGTAGGTTACATTGGCCATAGAGAGGCTTATCCTATTGTTTTAAATGGATTAAAACGTTTAGAATATAGAGGTTATGATAGTGCGGGAATAGCATTATACGATGGCTGCGATCTTAATTTATCAAAAACAAAGGGCAAAGTCGCTGACCTAGCTCAAAAATTGGAAGCTGAAATATCCACAAAGGGAACACTTGGAATTGGCCATACGCGTTGGGCTACACATGGTGTACCAAATGATATCAATTCCCATCCTCATTTTTCTAATTCGGGAAATCTGGTCATCATCCACAACGGTATTGTTGAAAATTATGACAGTCTAAAAACCGAACTTAAGAAACGAGGTTTTACGTTTACTTCAGATACAGACACCGAAGTACTTATCAATTTGATAGAAGATGTAATGATTAATGAGAAAGTCAAACTTGGCAAAGCTGTTCAAATAGCCCTTAATCAAGTTGTGGGCGCTTATGCCATTGCAGTTTTTGACAAAAATAAACCCAACGAAATTGTCGTTGCAAAATTAGGAAGTCCCCTGGCCATTGGTGTTGGTGATGATGAATTCTTTATTGCAAGCGATGCTTCCCCATTTATAGAATATACAAAAAACGCCATCTATCTTGAAGATGAAGAAATGGCCATCATAAGACGGGGAAAAGAGTTAAAAGTAAGAAAGATTAAAGATGATTCGCTTGTAGATCCTTACATTCAAGAACTTCAAATGAATCTTGAGCAAATTGAAAAAGGGGGTTATGAACATTTTATGCTCAAGGAAATTTACGAACAGCCGAGTGCCATAAGAGATACTTATAGGGGCCGTATGTTAGTAAATGAAGGCATTATTAAATTGGCGGGTGTTGAGGACAACATGAAAAAGTTTCTCAATGCTGACCGTATCATCATTGTAGCCTGTGGCACCTCTTGGCATGCCGGTTTGGTTGCTGAATATATTTTTGAGGATTTGGTGAGAATTCCTGTTGAAGTAGAATATGCTTCAGAGTTTAGATATCGCAATCCGGTTATTACCGAAAAAGATGTGGTGATATCAATCTCACAATCTGGCGAAACTGCCGATACGCTTGCAGCCATAAAATTGGCAAAATCCAAGGGGGCATTTGTCTTTGGTATTTGCAATGTGGTAGGTTCTTCCATTGCTAGGGAAACCAAAGCGGGTGCTTATACGCACGCTGGTCCTGAAATAGGTGTTGCTTCAACAAAAGCTTTTACCACACAAATAACGATTCTTACATTAATTGCCTTGCGATTGGCGAGAGCAAAAGGGACCATTTCAAGTTCCGATTTCAGACTACATTTGTTGGAATTAGAAATGATTCCCGATAAAGTAAAGAAAGTACTGGAGTCTGAACCACATATTAAGAAAATTGCGGAAATATATAAAGACTCGAGAAATTTCCTTTATCTGGGAAGAGGTTATAATTTTCCTGTAGCACTGGAAGGTGCTTTAAAACTAAAGGAAATATCCTATATACATGCCGAAGGTTATCCGGCTGCAGAAATGAAACATGGACCTATAGCACTTATTGATGAAAATATGCCCATAGTGGTGATCGCTCCTAAAAAAGGACATTATGATAAGGTAGTAAGCAACATTCAAGAGATTAAATCCCGTAAAGGAAAAATTATTGGAATTGTGACAGAAGGTGATGTGAGTGTTAGGGACTTGGCAGACCATGTCATTGAAGTGCCTGAAACCTTAGATTCTTTATCCCCTCTCTTAACGACCATCCCGTTGCAGTTATTATCCTACCATATTGCAGTAATGCTTGGCAAAAACGTAGATCAACCACGTAATCTCGCCAAGTCGGTGACTGTGGAATAATTTTTTAGATATAAAACAGCCCAAAAGCTTTTAAAACCCTCACTTTTTTGAGGGTTTTTCAGTTCAAATCGTTCTCAATATCGCAATATAAATACCTGTTTTTTATTAATATATGCTATGCGTGCATAATTTTTTATGCTATTTTCATTTTAGTGTCATAATATTATATATATTGCTATACTAAATTTAACTAATCCCTAAGATGAAAACACTTTTAAAGATTATGATGCTGTTTTGTTGTGCAACAGCATTTTCTCAAACTACCGTAAAAGGTAAAGTGACCGATAATACAGGCTTACCATTACCAGGTGCAAATGTAATCGTTGTTGGCACTTCCACTGGAACAATAACTGATTTTGACGGAAACTACTCCTTGACTGTCAACCAAGATCCTCCTTTTTCTATTACGGTAAGTAGTGTGGGCTTTACGGGTCTAACCAAAGAAGTTACCACCAATCCTCAAACTTTGGATTTTTCTTTAGTAGAAGGCACATCTTTGGATGAGGTTGTAATTTCAGCATCGAGAACTCCTGAACGTATTTTTGAATCACCGGTAACAGTAGAACGTTTTGGTCTTAAAGAAATTAAAAATACAGCGTCTGCAAGTTTTTATGAAGGTTTGGAAAACCTTAAAGGTGTTGATGTCAACACCAATAGTTTAACGTTTAAATCTGTTAACACAAGAGGTTTTGCCACTTTTGCCAACACTCGATTTATGCAATTGGTAGATGGAATGGACAACTCCTCTCCTGCTTTAAATTTCCCTATTGGAAATTTAGTTGGGATGAATGAGACGGATGTATTCAGTGTAGAGCTTTTACCAGGAGCTGCTTCTGCTCTTTATGGTGCCAATGCATTTAATGGTATCTTATTTATGCGTAGTAAAAATCCATTTGATTTTCCAGGAATCAGTGCTTACCACAAACAAGGCATCACTTCTCAAGAAGCCGGCGGTGATAACCCATATAGAGATTCAGGAATCAGAGCAGCCTATAAATTTAGCGATAAGTTTGCCGCAAAAGTCAACTTTGGATGGCTAAAAGGAACCGATTGGACAGCAAATAATTACGATGGTAAACCTGGTGGCGGTGCCACAAGGGCAAGTACTGATTACGATGGTTACAATATATATGGTGATGAAGCCTCTACTAATATTCGAATCGCTTCTGGTGGATTAGGAGTTGTTCCGGACGTCATTGTGAGTAGAACTGGTTATGAAGAACGGGATTTGACTGATTATAATGCTGAAAGCATCAAAGCTGATTGGGGATTGTATTTTAGACCTTGGGCCAATGATTTTGAAATTCAGTATGTAGGTAAATTTGGAACGGGTAGTACAATTTACCAAGGTACTAATAGATACAATATTGACGGCTTTTCTCAACAACAACATAAAATAGAAGTACGCAACAATAATTTCTTCGTAAGAGGTTATGTGGTATCAGATAAAGCTGGTGATTCTTATGACATGGGTTTTACAGGAATCAATATCAACAGAGCGTGGAAGTCTGACGCCGATTGGTTTGGCCAATACATTCAAACGTATGTTGGAGCAACATTTGGAGGTGCAACAGAAGCTGATGCCCATGCGGCGGCGAGAGCACAGGCTGAATCGGGTCGTTTTGAACCTGGATCTCCTGAATTTATTGCCGCGTTTAATCAAAGTATCAACGACCCTGATTTACTTACTGGTTCTAAATTCCAAGACAATTCTAAATATTACCATAGTGATGCAAACTACAATTTTAGTCATCTTTGGGATGTTATAGATATTCAAGTAGGTGGTTCTTATAGACAATATGAGCTTAATTCGTTTGGGACTATTTATACAGATTTTGATGGCCCAATTAATTACTCGGAATTTGGAATTTACTCCCAACTGCAAAAAGAATTCGATTTAGCTGGCGAGATGAAATTGAAATTGACTGGTTCTGCTCGTTACGATAAATCTGAATTATTTGATGGATTTGTGTCGCCAAGAATTTCTGCTGGTTTAACGGTAAACCAAAATCATAATGTAAGAGCTTCGGTACAAACGGGTTTCAGAAATCCAACCACTCAAGATTTATTTATCGGTCTTGACGCTGGTCCAAGAATCCTTGTAGGCTCTGCGGAATCAAATTTGGATCGGTATGTCAGGCCTTATGCGATTAGTCCTGCTGGTATAGCTTTGGGTCAGCCTGCTAATGTATCACAGGCAGGTGGTGCCGCTTACAACAACTCCTATTTGAATTCTTCAGTTGATGCTTATTTTGCAAGTGGAACTACCATAGATAATAGAGATGCTAGCTTATTAGTGGTAGGAAACTCTGATATTGTGAAACCTGAAAAAATCACGTCAATGGAGGTTGGTTACAGAGGAAAAATTAATAAGCTCATTATAGACATGAGCGTTTATTATAACCAGTATCAAGATTTTATTTCTGGAGAAATAGTAGCTGCGCCTTTTTACGGGACAGCTGGTGATAACGCACTTTCAGTTAATGCGGTTTCCAATCGTGATTTTCAACGATATCAAACATATACCAATTCTGAAGCTGATGTTAATTCGTATGGTGGATCTATTGGATTAGATATGAAGATTCTTGGTGGTTTTGATTTGGGAGGAAGTTATACGTATACGAAACAAGATTTTGACCAAGCTGCTTTCCCTGATTTTTTAACAAGTTTCAACACACCTGAACACAAGACCAAAATGAGTTTTGGACATACAGATTTATTTAAAAATTTTGGATTTAACACCGCTTGGAGATGGAGTGACACCTATTTCTGGCAAGCAACCTTTGGTAATGGACAAGTTCCTGCCTACCATGTTGTGGATGCGCAATTGAATTATAGAGTTCCTTCACTTAATTCTTCTTTTAAAGTTGGCGCTACAAACTTACTAGGTGATGAATATTTCACGGCAATAGGTGTTGGTAGCATTGGGTCTATGTATTATGTGTCTTGGACAATTAATAACTTATAAAAAATTATTGTAAAATGAAAACTATAAAATATCTATTTCTTTCTGCAGTCCTTATAGGATTTACAGCGTGTAGCGATGACGACTACGATTATACACCCAGTTCCGAACCAGTGCCAGAATTTACCGCGGGATCATCATTGGATGTTTCTAAATATGTAGCTGTTGGCGCTTCTTTTACGGCAGGCTTTGCCGATGGTGCACTTTTTATTGCAGGACAATCGAATTCCTTTCCTAAAATATTGAACGATCAATTCATGGCTGCAAATGGCGGGTCTTTTACCCAGCCACTTATGAATGATAACATTGGCGGACTGTTATTTATGGGAAATGTAATCACCAATCCACGTTTATTTTTTAATGGTACTGGCCCTCAAGTTTTACCTGCCACACCTACTACCGAAACAACAAATGTATTGTCGGGTCCATTCAATAATATGGGCGTTCCTGGAGCTAAAAGTTTCCATTTCGTCGCTCCTGGTTATGGCAATCTTGCTGGAGTTCCCATAGGAGCAGCTAATCCTTATTTTGCTAGAATGGCGTCGACACCAAATGCAACTATACTTGGGGATGCTGTTTCTCAAAACCCAACATTCTTTACACTTTCTGAAGTGGGTGGAAATGATGTGTTGGCATATGCAACTTCTGGAGGTACAGGAGTTGACCAAACAGGCAATTTCAATCCTGCAAGTTATGGAGGAAATGATATTACCGATCCTAATGTATTTGCTCAAGTATTCACAACTATGGTTGATGCCTTAACGGCAAATGGCGCGGAAGGTGTTGTAGCCAACGTACCATACATTACTAACCTTCCTCATTTTACCACTGTTCCTCACAATCCTTTAAGTCCAACAAATCCTGCGTTTGCACCACAAATACCTGTATTGAATGCGACTTTCGCTCCTTTAAATCAAGCATTTGCATTTTTAGGAATGCCTGAACGTCAGATTGTTTTTTCAACAACTGCTGCAAGTCCAGTAGTTATTTTTGATGAATCATTACCAAACATAGCTGCTCAATTAAATGCAGTACTGCAAGGTGGTGGTTTAGATCCATTGACTGCGGGTTTATTGGCAAATCAATTTGGTCAATCTAGACAAGCAACAGCTGCTGATTTATTGGTCTTACCAGTATCATCTGTAATTGCTACAGTAAACGTAGAATATTATACACAATTAGTAACTGCGGGAGTACCTGCAGCAACCGCAGGTCAATTGTCGGTGAACGGGGTAACCTATCCATTACGTGATAAATGGGTTCTTATTCCAAGTGAACAACTCGCTATTAAAACGGCAACTGACGCCTACAATTCTACCATCCAATCAGTAGCATCCGCTAAAGGGCTAGCATTGGTAGATTTTAAAACTATATTACAAGAAGCATCGACTGTTGGTGTTGCTGATGGTAACTTTGTTTTTACAACTAATTTGGTTACAGGTGGACTGGTGAGCTTAGATGGCATTCACTTAACTTCTAGAGGTTATGCGGTTTTGGCTAACAAAATGCTTGCGGCTATCGATGCCACTTACGGCTCAAATTTTATAGCGGCCGGAGTTAAAGCTGATCCAGGTAATTATCCAACCAACTATCCTCCAACATTGCAATAATTTAAGATCAAAATATACAGATTAAGCACCTTCAATTTGAGGGTGCTTTTTTATATTCAAAAAAGGCGAAAAATAGACTTTCATTTTAAATTAAAACATATATCTTTGCAGCGCGAAAAATGCCATGCCTAACTCGATAGTGGTAAGTGGTTTTTCGAGTTAATTTTCAATTCAACATTAAACATATAAGTAATGTCAAAAGTTACAGGTAAAGTTGCACAAATCGTTGGTCCGGTGATTGACGTATCGTTTGAAGCGGGTTCAAAGCTTCCAAAAATCTATGATTCTTTAGAAATTAAGAGGCCTGATGGTTCGCTATTGGTATTGGAGGTTCAATCTCACATTGGTGAAGATAGTGTTCGTACCATTGCGATGGATTCTTCCGATGGTTTGAGCCGAGGCACTGAAGTATATGCAACTGGCGCTCCTATACAAATGCCCGTTGGCGAAGATGTATATGGACGTTTGTTTAATGTGATCGGTGATGCGATTGATGGCCTTGGTGATTTACCTAAAGCAGGTGATGCCGGATTGCCAATTCACAGACAAGCACCTAGATTTGAAGATTTATCAACATCTACAGAAGTTTTATTTACCGGTATTAAAGTCATCGATTTGATTGAGCCTTATGCAAAAGGTGGTAAAATTGGATTATTTGGTGGTGCTGGAGTTGGTAAAACTGTATTGATTCAAGAATTGATTAATAATATTGCAAAAGGGCATGGTGGACTTTCAGTTTTTGCTGGAGTTGGAGAACGCACACGTGAAGGAAATGACCTTTTGAGAGAGATGTTGGAGTCTGGGATTATAAAATATGGTGATGACTTTATGCATTCAATGGAAGAAGGCGGATGGGATTTATCTAAAGTTGATATGGCAGGAATGAAAGAATCGAAAGCGACTTTCGTATTTGGCCAAATGAATGAGCCTCCTGGA
>JBGSXJ010000032.1:0-15425 GCA_041751535.1 Aquaticitalea sp. | reverse complement strand
TTTTTTTTTAAGATGTTGTGTTGTTTCCGAGTCCCGAATTATTGGGATTGGAAAGTAGTGATATCAAATTGTAGTTTGGTATCCCAATGAAAGGCTTTCCTTGTTTCGATTCGTTCGGAATTTGGGATGCTTTTTTGTTTTGGCTCCATAGTTCAAGGGATAGAACAAAAGTTTCCTAAACTTTAGATCCAGGTTCGAGTCCTGGTGGAGCTACTAAAATAGAATAAAATACTGCCAATTTTTCTCTTGGATTTATTGGATCCATTTGTCCCCTATTTTTCCTAATAAAAGGAATTCTATTTTTTTTTATTAAAAAAAGGTTAAATTTACTTCACATCCTAAACTAATAAATCAAATTCTCTCACAACAGTGCAGCCACAAAAAGACACTGATATTGTTTTATGGCAGAAGCTAAAAGAAGGCAATACGGATGCTTTAGGTCACTTGTACGATATGTTTATTGATGAGTTGTTTTCCTATGGTTCGCAATTCTCGCAAGACAAACAAAAGATAATGGATAGCATCCATGATTTGTTTCTCAACCTCTACAAATACCGAAAAAACCTTGCTAGGACTGATAATGTGAAGTATTATTTATTGCGTTCCCTTAAAAACCAAATTCTCAAGGAACCAAAATCAAAATCCTTTTTCATATATGATACTCCATTTTCAGATCAAGTAGATTCTCAATATATAACCGCTTCTTATGAAGACGCTTTGATTGAAACAGAGTTTTTTGACGAAAGAGCCTCTCAATTATCTGGTGCTTTAAATTCTTTGAGCAAAAAGCAAAAGCAATGCATTTTCCTTAGGTTTAATGAAGATCGGCAATATGAGGAAATTGCAGAAATCATGAACGTATCAGTTCAAACATCTAGAACCATAATCTATAGAGCAATCAAGGTATTACGGTCGAGTTTAACAACATTTATTTTTTTAAATTTTATTTTTCTTTAAAAAATTGTCTATATACTAGCACATCCTTACTTATACTTACAGGGATCACATCCTGATTTATTTCACTTCAACAAAATAAAATTGTTGAATTGATGAAAGACTACAAGGAATGAAAATTACAGACAAAGAGAAAAAGCAATTACGGGACAGGATATTTCTATCGGTTTATAGTTACAGGGAAAGAAAGCGATACCTAAAATACGGATTGGGCCTGGCAGCTGCATGTATTCTTGGGGCCTTCATAATCTCCACATTTCAAAACAATGCCAATTCCTTATCGCCAATCGACAAGTATGTAAAAACAGTGCAAGACCAGGAGATTCCAGATCACATACAATTGGTCTTAAGCGATGACAAAAATATCAATATCGAAGAAACAGATGCCACTATATCCTATTCCAGCACTGGAGAACAAGTCATTATTGGCGATTCCAAATCAGTAAACCAAAAATCTCTTAAAGACCAACAAGTCGTATTCAACACCTTGATTGTACCTTATGGAAAACGCTCTTCAATAGGGCTCTCGGATGGAACCAAAGTATGGCTGAATTCTGGCTCTAAATTAGTCTTTCCAGCAGCGTTCACCCAAGACAAAAGGGAAGTCTATCTAGAAGGTGAAGCCATCTTCGAAGTCACTCATGATAAAGCACATCCATTCATAGTTAAGGTAGGTGAGCAAGACATAGAAGTATTGGGAACAGTATTCAATGTCAGCAATTACCAGGATGATGATGTCATATACACCGTCTTAAAAAGTGGGAGCATTAAGTTAAATTATAACAAGACAAATGTCAAAAGCCACCAGGGAAGTCTCACAATCGAACCAAATACCTTGGCAGTTTATGACCGAAATGATAAAAATATCAAAACCCAAAAGGTGGAGGTAGAGAAATATTTCTCATGGCGAGATGGCATTTTTATCTTTAAGAATGATTCCATGGAGTCCATTATGAAGAAAGTGTCGAGATATTACAACATTGAAATCGTCATTAATAATAAGGAGCTTGCTAATACGACCTTTTCAGGCTATTTGGATGTTAAGGACAATGTTGAAAACGTTGTTAAAATCATCCAAGAAACCACGAAATTCGATTATACAATTACGGACCATAAACTAAATATTAACTAAAACCCAACAATTTGAAATACAATTAAATAAAAATAAAAAACCAGAAGATGCGGCAACATCCTCTGGCGTTTACAAAATCAACACCACTGTGAGTACAGTCATATTAACCTCTAAACCAAAATTATGAATAAATATGAGAATCTTTATCCCCGACAATGGATAAAATCTTTGAGACACTACTTATTACATCTTATGAGAGTATTTCTATTATTAGTGACCATTGGCTTAGGCTCTGTTTTCGCTAACAGTTCCAAGGCACAGACGAAGTTGGATATCAATGTGAAAAATATCTCTTTGGAAGAATTGTTTAAGGAGATACAAAGCAAAAGCGAGTACATTTTCTTTTACCAAGATGACGTGCTTCATTATAAAGTGTCACTACATGTAGAAAAGGCAACGTTGGCTACTATTTTGGATAAGGCTTTTGAGCATACCAATCTCACTTATGTCATTGAAAACAGACAAGTCGTAATTAAGCAACATAAAACCAATCCTACCAAAACTTCAGACAACAACCAAACCTCACAAGACCGAACCATAAAAGGTGTCATCGTGGATGACCAAGGAGTGCCTTTAGTTGGTGCAACCGTTGTGGTTAAAGGCACTACCAAAGGGGTTACGACTGATTTTGATGGTAATTTTGAATTAAAAGTACCGAATGAAGCCACCACATTGCTCATTTCCTACCTAGGATTTGTTACACAGGAAGTGAGTATTGTCGGTAAAACCACTTTGGACATAAAGATGCTCGCAGATAATTTAGCATTAAGTGAGGTGGTAGTAATCGGGTATGGTACAGAAAAGAAAGCATTGTTAACAGGTTCTGTATCGGCCATTAGCTCCAAAGACATTGAAGATTTGCCAGTATCTGGCGTGGATGGAATTTTGCAAGGTCAGGCCGCGGGCGTACAAGTATCCCAGAATTCCGGAACGCCAGGAGGTGAAATGTCCGTGCGTATTCGTGGTTTGAGTTCTATAAGTGGTTCTAGTCAACCTTTGTATATCATTGATGGAATTCCGGTAACAACGGGTGATTTTGGTCAAATAGGGTATTCTGGTCAAGGGGCGAGCGCCTTAACGGATTTGAATCCGAACGATATAGAATCCATTAGTATTTTAAAAGATGCATCTTCCACAGCTATTTATGGGGCAAGAGCTTCCAATGGGATTGTATTGATTACCACAAAAAGAGGGAAAACACAGAAATCAGTGGTGAGTTTGAACGTGTACTCTGGTGTACAAAGAGCTTGGAATACATTGGATATGCTCGATGCCAGACAGTGGATGGATTACAGAAATGACCTCACAAATTCGACTGTCTTTACCGAAGAACAAATGAACAACATTACTACTGATACAGATTGGCAGGATATCATATTTAGAACAGCACCTATCAATAGCTACGAATTGTCCGCCACAGGTGGTTCGGAAAAAACCAAATACTTTATCGGAGGGACTCTTTTCAAACAAACCGGGATTTTGATAGGTACCGATTATAAACGCCTTAACGGCAGGGTCAATCTAGACCATGAACTATCAGATAAATTCACCATTGGTACTAGTATAGGCCTCACCTATGCAAAAACCAACCGTGTGGAAAGTGACCAGACATTGCATGGCCCGCTTCCAAATGGAATTTCTACACCAGCAATTTTTCCTGTTTATAATGAAGATGGGTCCTACAACCAGTTAGGGCCTTATTCCAATGCGGTTTCCATTGCAAACGAAGCCATCAATCAAAATTTCTCCTATAGAACCAATTCCAATGTGTATTTAGACTATAAAATCATTCCAGATTTGACATTTACCACCAAATGGGGAGTTGACTTCTTGAATTTTAGAGAGCATGCCTATGAAAACACAAAAACAGTTCAAGGTGCAAAATACAATGGATTAGGCTTTGAAACATACACCAATGTCACCAATGTTGTGTCGAATAACTTTTTAAAATTCAAGCAAGATTTTGATATGCATAAGATCGAATTGCTTGCCGGTTACAGTTTTGAAAGCTATGAGTACCGCTCTTCGTTCATCAGAGGGCAGGATTTTGCAGATGATAATTTACAGTATATTAGTGCCGCTTCAACGATTGTTTCTGCAAGTGCGAACGCCACAGATACGGGGTTGAGGTCTTATTTTGGAAGAGCGAATTACAATTATGACAATAAATATCTATTTGATGTTTCTAGCCGTTTTGATACCTCCACAAAATTCGGTGAAAATAACCGAACAGGTTTTTTTCCGGCCGGAGCTGTGGCTTGGAGAGTTTCAGAGGAAGAATTTTTGAAAAATAGTGGTCTCATTTCCGATTTAAAATTAAGAGTAAGTTATGGTCTTACGGGAAATGACGACATAAGTCCGTTCTTGTTTTCAGAGTTGTATGGTAATACCTCTTATGGCGGTCAACCTGCGATCTATCCAAGCAATATACCAAACCCTGATTTAAAATGGGAAAGTACACGACAATTAAATTTGGGTCTTAATTTGGGCTTTTTCAAAGATCGATTGACCATTACGGCAGATTATTATGACAAACAAACCAATGATTTGCTGTTAAGTAGGCCACTTCCATCTAGTTCAGGTTTTTCTTCCATTACGGAAAATGTTGGAAAGGTGGAAAACAAAGGAATAGAGATTACCTTGTCATCACAAAATTTCGTTGGAGACTTTACATGGAGCACGCAATTTAATATTTCTGGCAACCGAAATAAAGTCCTTGAACTATACAACGGTCAACCAATTGATGATATAGGTCGAGGTGGCAACCGAATCATGGAAGGACAACCAATAGGAATTTTTTACAGCTATCAATCGTTGGGTGTCGACCCATCCACAGGAGACATTGTGTACGCCGACACTAATTTTGATGGTGTCATCACTTCGGAAGACAGAACGATTGTTGGCAACCCACATCCTGATTTTATAGGTGGATTAACTAATAATTTCTCATATAAAGGATTTGATTTGAGTATCTTTCTTCAAGGATCTTATGGCAATGATGTGTTTCATGGTTCACGATTGTTTTTGGAATCCTTACAAGGCGGTGATAACCAGTTGGAAGCAATTACCAGAAGATGGCAACAACCTGGCGATATCACGGACATTCCAAGAGCTACCTTGGATCCTGTTGCTGCTGCACAAAACAAGAGAGTCTCTTCCCGCTTTATTGAAGACGGTTCGTATCTAAGGGTTAAGAATCTGACCTTGGGATACACGCTCAATCAAGAGCTGATGCAAAAGGCGTTTTTCAAAAGCGCTCGTTTCTATTTCAGTGTTCAGAATTTATTGACGCTGACTAAATATACAGGTTTAGATCCTGAAGTAAATTATAGAGGTGACGATAATTCGGTGATTGGAACGGATTTTTTCACATATCCGCAAGCACAGACATTCACTTTAGGTGTTAATTTAAAATTATGATACAGATGAAAAAGACAATCCTAATTGTAATGGTATTAATGACAGCCATTGCCTGCAATACCTTGGAAGTTGAACCACAAAACTCCATTCCTGCTGATGAGGCATTCCAGACAAAGGAAGATATAGATAGAGGAATTTTAGGTGCTTATGCTAGCTTTCAGAGTTTAAGCTACTATGGCAGAACCTATAATATTTTTTCAGATTTGGCAGCCGATAATTTATCCCATCCCATAGATGCTACTGCCACAGAATATGCCGAAGTGGACAACAATAATATCCTGCCTGAAAACGGATCTATTAGAGGGATTTGGGCCGTATGTTATGATGGCATCAACGTAGCCAATAATGTTATTGCCAAAGTACCCACCATTCCTGATATGTCGGAAGAGGAACGAAACGAAGCGTTAGCGGAATTATATTTTATTAGAGGTCTAAATCATTTCAATCTATTGAATTATTTTGGGGCAATTCCATTAAAATTGACGCCAACCATTGGGGTTTCAGGACTTGATGCACCTCGCGACCCAGTGAACGATGTCTATGCCAAAATCATCGAGGATTTGACCTTTGCCTCTGTGTATTTGCCATCTTCGGGAGTTAAAACCAGAGCGACAAAATACGCTGCAAAGGCACTTTTGGCAAGAGTATTTCTTTATAAAAATGAGTACACACAGGCCGCCGCAATAGCAACGGAGGTCATTGAAGATGGAGGTTATACACTTTTGGATAATTACGCCGATGTGTTTGCCGCAGATGAATCTTCCGAATCTATTTTTGAAATTTATTTTTCACAAATGGAAAGAAATCGAATTGCAGAATACAATTTTCCCCATTCCCTGAATGGGCGTCGCGAAGTTGGTCCCTCTGAAAGTCTATTAGCTGCCTATGAAACCAATGATGAGCGCTACCAGTCCAGTATTGCTTTTGAGGGCGTAGATGCCTATGCCATCAAATATGATGATTTGAGCCTTGGTGCAGATAATGTCATTGTGATACGATTGGCGGAAATGTATTTGATACGTGCGGAAGCCAATGCAAATCTCAATGGAGATATCAATGCCATTAAAAGTGATATTAACCTGATTCGACAACGCGCCAATTTGAATAGTACCAACGCCAATACCAATCCTCAATTGCAAACCGCCATCGAAAAGGAAAGACGTGTAGAGTTTGCTTTTGAAGGCCAAAGATGGTTCGATTTAGTGAGAACGGGAAGGGCTATAGAAGTGTTGCCTAATGTCAATAACAGTAATCAAACACTTTTCCCTATCCCTTTGGATGAAATACTCACGAATAACAGTCCCGGAATGATTCAAAATCCAGGCTACTAAACAATTAATGATGCAACTTAAAATAGATAATATGAAAACTAAATTTCACAAGTACATATTCTTAACCATTATATCACTTGCATTCGCTTCCTGTTCGGAAGATGATGCTTTACCGCCACAATCGGACGCCCAGTTTACTGCAAGTGCCACAACTGTTATGGTCAATGAGGAAATTCAATTTACAAATAACTCACAAAATGCGACCGCCTATTTATGGAGTTTTGGAGACGGAACTACTTCTAGGGAAGTTTCTCCAAGAAAGTCATATCAATCAAGCGACATATTTTTGGTGAGTTTGGTATCCACTGGAGCAGGTGGTTCAACCATTTTAAATATGGAAATTACGGTAACACCAGCAAGTGGATTTACTGTAGAAGATGAAGAAAACTTGGTTGCCGGAATTCCAGTTCAATTTACCAATACCTCTTTGGGAGCAACATCCTATAGTTGGTCATTTGGTGATGTGTCTAATTCGACTTCCACAGAAGAGAATCCAACTTTTGAATATCTCAATGAAGGAACTTATACAGTAACTCTGACGGCCTCAAGTGCTGTTGGACAAAATACTTTTTCCAAGGATGTGTTGATTGGCGAGGCACCGGCAACAATCCCAGAATTATATTATATAGCACTAGGTGATGAATTTATTAGAAAACTGACTTTAGATGGTACTGGTAATGTTAACGATGTGGCGAGCATCGCAGGAAAAGGTGGTGTTGGAATGGCGTATGATTCGGTAAACGAAAAGATTTATTTCAGCGATTTTGAAGTGTATCCAAATGGCAATATTTGGAGAATGAATCTAGATGGTTCTGGTTTGGAATCCATCGCAAGTGGCATTGGCGATCCGTATGCAATTGCATTGGATGTAGCAGGCGGTAAAGTATATTGGGTAGATGATGACGGTAACGTTTCTAAAGCTAATTTAGATGGATCCAATCCACAAATTGGGTTTTTCAACGTGGCAGTAGCACAATGGAGAGCAATTGCATTGGATGTTGAAAACAATAAAATGTATGTATATGATGTCAATATAGAAGAGGTATATTCAGTAAATATGGATGGTACAAATCCTCAAGTCATTATCACTGGTAATTACGGTTACGTCTTGATGGTGGATACTGTCAATGATAAGATTTATTTTGATGACCAAAATGATGATTTACTAAAAGTAGCCAATTTAGATGGAAGTAATATTCAAACAGTGGATAGCAACGGAACGCGAATTTACGGAATGGACATCGATTATGATGAAAACAAAATATATTGGTCAGGACGCGATTCCGGTGCATTAAACAGAGCCAATCTCGATGGTTCTGGCCATGAAGTCTTAAAATCAGGAATCGCAAGTCCTAGAGGAATATTTCTAAAAAAATAGAAAAATTATGAAAAAATTACAGTATTTAATTTTATTTGGGTTGACTATTGGCCTATTGCAAAACTGTGAAGATGATGATTTTCCTGTACCAGCTGCAAGTACGGTGCCTCAATTCACATATACAATCGATAATGAAGAATTTGCACCGGCAACTGTTTCGTTTACAAATACATCCATAGTACCCGAAACAGTCGGAATTGCTTCTTTTAGTTGGAATTTTGGCGACGGACAATCGTCAACAGAAACAAGCCCTGTTCATTTGTATGAGTCACCAGGTGCATATACGGTCAATTTAGTGGTAACGACGTCCGGATCGCTGGAGGTACGGCAAACCACGAAAACAATTGTCATCAAAGATCCAAATGCTACAGGAATTCCAATTTATTATACGGATGGTTCTCAAGTTTATGAAAGTTTGATCAATACCACAGCACCCATTTTTACCCAAGTTCCTAACATTGCTGCCCAGGGTTCATACGGAATGGTCATGGACACGCTCAATTTGAAATTATATATCAGCGATTATAGCGGGAATAAAATTTACAGGTCTAATTTGGATGGAAGCAACTTTATAGATTTTAGAACTGGAATTGACCAACCTAATGGGATGTCAATTGATTACCAAGAAAGTAAGATATATTGGGACACCAGCAATGGCATTCAGCGCGGAGATATGAATAATACTGATGTGAACCAAAAAGAAGATTTTGTGACGGGACAGCCCAACGATCCGGATGGATTGGATATTGACTTGGTCAATAGAAAACTTTATTGGGTTAATTACAACGGTGGAGTGTGGGTTAAGAATTTGGATGGTACAGGACAGGTACAGCTGTTGCCAACGGTTGAAGGAGGTAGTCTGAAAGTCATCGGCAACCGTATTTATTATGATGAATATATCGCTTCTGGGGATATTCGTTTAAAATCAGCCAATTTTGATGGCACAGGTGTTTCCACGATTGCAGTTGGCATCGGAAGGGTTATTTACGGAATCGCATATGATGCAGAAAACCAAAAAGTATATTGGGGAGATCGGGCTACAGATAAGATGATGAGAGCAAATTTGGACGGCTCAAGTCCTGAAGTTTTTTATTCCGCCAGTGGTGACACTAGAGGAATCGTAATAGGTATACAGCAATGATGATAAATACAAAGAAACTCACATTAATAGCCTTTATAATATTGAATGTCTCGTTTTGTTCGACATTAACTTTCTCCCAACAGATTAATAGTAAAGGAAAGTTGTTCATTATAGGTGGTGGCTCAAGGCCATCATCTATGGTGGACCGTATTATTAAAGAATCGGGATTGGATACAGGCGGTTATGGAATCGTTTTACCAATGTCTAGTGCGGAGCCAGATTCGGCAGTCTATTATGCGAAAAGACAATTTACAAAACAAGGCATAGACAACGTTTATGGATTGCAATTTACGAAAGGAGAAATCTTGACCAAAATCAAATTGGATTCCATTAGAAAAGCTAAACTGATCTATATTTCGGGAGGAGATCAAAATCGATTTATGGAAGTTGCCGGTGGAACGGATATAGAGAAATCTATCCATGAAGCCTATAAAAATGGGAGTGTCGTTGGAGGCACGAGCGCAGGCGCTGCAGTCATGAGCAAAATTATGATTACAGGAAATGAACTAAAACATCCTGAATATTCATCAACATTTAGAAATATCGAAGCAGAAAATATCGAAACACAGACGGGTTTGGGATTAATAATTAATGTTATTATTGATCAGCATTTTGTTAAAAGAAGCCGCTATAATCGCTTGTTGACAGCTGTCTTGGAGTTTCCCGAAATGACAGGAATTGGTATAGACGAATCGACAGCTATCCTTGTTTGTGGCAAAACTATCGAAGTTGTAGGTGAGTCTCAAGTAATAGTCCTCAAAAATCCAGAACAGTCATTAAAAAAGTATAACGACAAACTTGGTGCAAAAGGAATAATTATGGATATTTACCTTCCAGGAGAAATTTTTACATTAAATTGATGGCATGATATTCAAAAATAAATTCAAATACATTTTAGTTTTATTGATTATGAGTGCATCGTTGAGTTTACATGCTCAAAAGAATTCCATAGAGAGAAAAATTGTTAGTTCAGTTGACAAACATACGGAAGCATCCCTTGAATTATTAAAAAAGGCAGTGAACATCAACAGCGGCACCATGAATTTTGATGGGGTCAAAAAGGTGGGTGAACTTTTTAAAATGGAATTGGACCTTTTAGGATTCAAAACTGAATTGACATCAGGTGAAGCCTACGGACGTGCTGGTCATTTGATTGCTAAAAGAGAAGGGAAAAAGGGTCCAAAGATGTTATTGATTGGTCATTTAGATACCGTTTTTGAACGCGACAGTCCGTTTCAAGACTATGAAATGCTTAATGATTCAATGATGAAAGGCCCGGGAGTTGCCGATATGAAAGGTGGAAATGTTATAATTGTTTTGGCTATGAAAGCGTTGAAAGATGCTGGAGTTTTAGATGATCTCAATATCGAAATCATTATGACTGGTGATGAAGAAAAAAGCGGAAGTCCTATAGAGCTGTCAAAAAAAGATCTAATCGATGCGGCCAAAAGAGCTGACATTGCTTTGGGTTTTGAAAATGCGGATGGTAATCCCAATACAATGGTGACATCTCGCAGAGGATCATCCGATTGGGAATTGAAAGTATCTGGCAATGCTGCACATTCTTCGCAAATATTCACCGAAAAAGTTGGTGTTGGAGCTATCTACGAGGCCTCACGAATTTTGAATGAATTTTATCTGCAGTTGTCAAAAGAAGAAAATTTAACATTCAATCCAGGTTTTATAATTGGAGGGACAAATGTTATTCCAAACGAACACTTAACTGGTGGATCGGCTTTAGGGAAAACAAATGTTGTATCTCAAGAGGTTATTGTTAGAGGCGATTTGAGGGCTGTTTCGATCGATCAGTTAGAAAGGGCTCGGGCAATTATGATGAGCATTGTCTCTAAAAATTATCCTATGACAAATGCAGAAATTGTTTTTGGAAAGGGCGGATATCCACCACTTGCAGCTACTGATAGGAATAAAAAGCTTTTAGAGCATTATAGCAAAGTAAGTAAAGATTTGGGTTTTGGAGTGGTCACCGCCGTTAATCCTCGTAATGCTGGTGCCGCTGATATCTCTTTTACCTCTGGCTTTGTAGACATGGCCATTGATGGTTTAGGGCTAACCGGTGGTAATGATGACCACACAATCAATGAGACAGGAAACTTGAACCATCTTTCAGTACAAGCCAAACGAGCTGCGGTTTTGATTTATCGACTTTCATTATAACCAAGGTTTACGATAATTGGTTGATTCAAACGAAAATGGCAATATGTTAATAAATTTCAATAAAATCACCATTTAAATGCATTTCATCGTATAAATTTTACACTTAAACGATTATATTGTGTTTGCAGAACATCTTTCACATATATTTGGAGTCCGAATTGAGCATCAATTTCTCAATAGGATCAATTAAATAATCCATTCTTTTTTAAGCAATTAGTTGCTTTTTCCCTCCCTCGTTTTTAAATAATACATTATTGGCTTTAATAGGCCTACAAATTAATAATCCATTCTTCCCTCGAGCGGTGTTTTTTTATGCCTAAAAATTATTAATTGACCAACAATCATTGTTAAAAATGTATAACTCTAAACCAACGATTCCCATGAAAGCCCTAAAAATTACCTTACTCGTAGCCCTATTTTTGTCAGTTTCTAGTCAAACAGATAAAAAACCAGCCAAAGATTCTGTCAACACTTATGAATCTACTAGAGCTCATTATGATTTAATGGCGCACTGTAGAAAAGGTGTTACGGTTCCTACTCAAGGCTAATTCAAGAGAATTCTTTATAATCTTGCTCTTGACTTTTAGGGTTAAGAGTTTTTGTTGTACCTAATCATAAACGATCTGTTTATGATTTCAGTTACGGATTATTTTTAGTCATTAAAATAATTATTCTAAATTTGAGAAACTTGTTTAATCCGTGCTTGTGTTTCGAATTCTCTTTCTAATTATAGTCTGTGGCTATTCCTGTTCAATGTTGCAAGCGCAAAATGAACATAAATCTGCTGTTTATGATAGCATTCTAAAATATCGAAAGCTAGGAGCTGACAATTCTTATTCCTTTCCCAAAAAGCTTATCTATGCCAAAAAGGCTGTAGAACTCTCTGATTTAACTCAAACAGACTCGATAATTTTAAAAAGCAATCGACTCTTATCTACCGTTCTTCTTTACAGTGGTGACTATGACAAATCTAGAATCATCAATACCAAGATCTTACGATTAGCTCAAAAATTGAAGGATTCCACCGAAATAGGTCAATCCCTTCATAACATCGGTTGGTATCATTATCAAAGTCGCATTCAGAATGACAGCGCCTATTACTATTTGACAAATGCAATTAAAATTAACGAAAAATTAGGAAGAACTAGTTTTCAGATAGATGCATTTCAAAATTTGTCAGATATACTTCATATGGAGAAGGATTATTTGGGAAGTGAGGAACATGCCACAAGCGCCTTAAAGTTGTTAGAAAATGAGCCTAAAAATGAAATCAATTTAGGAAAATCTTGGAGTCTATATAACATTTTAGCGATAGTATCATTAGAACTGAAACGTTATGATGAATCTATTGATTACAATCAAAAGGCTGAAGCTGTCGCCAAAAAAATGAATGATGGATTATTAAACCTCTTGTCTTCTCAAAATAATGTGGCTTTTGTATATAAAGAAAAAGGTGATATTGACAAAGCTCTTAAATTATACCAAGAAGTTCTTGATAACCCAAAGTTATATGAGCTGGACCCCTCGTTTTATGCGCTTGTTTTGGATAATGTGGCTTTTACTAGATTTCTAAATGGTGATAAAAACTATGATGAGTTGGAACGGATGTTTAAGAGAGCATATAAGATGGCTGACAGCCTAGAAGATCCCATAACTAAACTGGCTTCCACCGTAGACATGGCAAAATTTTATAAAGCCCAAAATAAAATGGACAGCTCTTTAAAATATGCCATTGAAACTTACACGCTTGCCACAAAAACATCTGAACAGCAAATGCGTTTAGAAGCATTAATGCTACTTTCAGAACTTAATGAAGGGGAGGTAGGCAAAACATATCTAAAACAGCATATAAAATTAAGCGACAGTTTGTTGCAGCACGAACGAGGCATTCGCAACAAATTTGCGCGTGTCCAATTTGAAACAGACCAAATACAAATGGAAAATGAGCGTATCACAACACAACGATTTTGGTTGGTGATAATTTCCATAGTGTTGCTGCTTACGTTATTCTTATTATATATTATTGTCACCCAAAGGGCCAAAAACAAGGAATTGAGGTTTGAGCGTGAACAGCAACAAACCAATGAAGAAATCTATAATCTGATGCTCTCGCAACAAGATAAGGTCGACGAAGCAAGGGCCCAGGAAAAAGTTCGTATATCCGAAGAGCTGCATGATGGCGTTTTGGGACGGCTATTTGGCACACGATTGAGTTTGGATAGTCTCAATTTGGTCGATGGTAAGGAAGCTATTCAAAAACGATCGGTTTATATCGATGATTTAAAAAATATCGAACAGGATATCCGCAAGATATCACACGATTTAAACACTGATTTTGTATCAGGTTCTGGATTTATGGATATTGTAGAATCGCTCATCCAAAACCAAACGCACGCCTATCAGCTGTCTTATGAATTTTACCATAGCGATGACATCAATTGGGAAAACTTAACCAATAAAACCAAAATCCATATCTATAGAATTCTGCAGGAAACAATGCAGAACAGTTATAAACATGCACAAGCTAAACACATAAAAATTAGTTTTCAAGTAAAAAATGACGTAATTTGTCTCACCATCATGGACGATGGAAAAGGTTTCGCAATCAATAAAAGCAAACAGGGCATTGGACTTAAAAACATCAATTCCAGAGTTCGCGAAGTTAACGGAACAGTTCAATTTGATTCTGAAATTGATCATGGAACCACAATTACTATACATATACCTTATTCTAAATAACCAAGCATGAACCAAGTTATTCATATTTTAATGGTAGATGATCATCCCATTATTATCGAAGGTTATCAAAACACCTTGATGGCTACGAAAAAGGATAACCAAACCCTCATCATCGACACGGCAAATGATTGCGATACTGCCGATCTATTAATGCGGAGAGCTTTTAAGGAAAAACCCTATGATGTGCTTTTTTTCGATATAAGGATCCCTCCGTCCAAAGATGGTACGCTAACATCAGGGGAAGATTTGGCAAAATTAGCGAAACAAATAATGCCTCAAGCAAAAGTGATCATTCTTACCATGTTTAATGAGTCATACCGCATTCATAACATCATTAAAAATATCAGCCCAGATGGGTTTTTGATTAAGAGCGATCTCACATCCAGTGAACTGGCGGAAGCTTTTCAGCATATTTTGGTAGCACCACCTTATTACAGTAGCACGGTAAATCAGTTTTTAAATAAATTGATTGTCAATGAAATTCACATTGACGAGACCAACCGCAAAATCCTTCACTTGTTATCCCAAGGATTCAAAACGCGCAGTATTCCAGAGCATATAGATTTGTCTATAAGCTCCATCGAAAAACGAAAAAAACAGCTTAAGGAACTCTTCTCTATTTCCGACGGAAAGGACGAAACCTTGATTATGGAAGCCCGAAAAAAGGGGTTTTTATAGTTTAAATGTTAAAATTTGATTTTTTTTCGATTTTCTATCCTTTTTTCTAGTCCTTATATCCCTTATTATACTTAAGAACTACGGTTTTTCCGTAACGGTATTACGGTTTTTCCGCAATAAAAAGTAAATTTCTATATCTATATTTGAACAGTCAACAGACAAATATTAATCCCTCTAGTAATCCGTTGAGAAGCAAAACGAGTAAACCCAATAACCTTCGATCTTGAAGTTTATTGGGTTTTACTATTCAATTAAATCCACTTCTACTAGAAAAAATACAAAATTATTAACTAAATATTTAGTTTAAACTAATATTTTAGTTATATTAGTATTACAATTTCAATATTTCAAATTATGATGAAGCAACTTACCAAAGCCGAAGAGGAGATCATGCACATCTTGTGGCAGCTAGAAAAAGCGAATGTTAAATCCATCATCGATGAACTTCCAGCGCCAAAACCAGCTTATAATACAGTT
>JBGSXJ010000031.1:0-1546 GCA_041751535.1 Aquaticitalea sp. | reverse complement strand
TTCCAACAAATCATTTGCTTAATTGCCCAATCCAAGTAACGCTTGTCATTAACTGCAAGATAGGTTTTATAAAGGTCAATGCGCCTGGCGATATGATCGCTAAAAGCATACTTTTTAATAACGTCCAGGTTAGATAATAATTGCGTTGGAACAAATTTATACGCCTTCAAAAATTTGGCCAGCCTCATACGTTTTGGCAGTTCATGTCTGCTCTTTACACTCGAAATGACTATGAGTTTTCTCACCTTCATGAGCTTGCTCATTTCCTGCACCAAGACGCCTCCAAAAGAAACGCCCAAAAGAACTACATCATTATGTTCTATTTTTGCCACCATCCGTTGTGCATAGGCCTCTAGACTTTCATTTTCATTAGGTATCATCCATTCAAGCCAGTGAATCTGAAACTGATCTTCCGGTAGCTTAATCCTATTAAAAATCGTAGGATCTGCTGCCATTCCGGGCATCATATAGACATGAATTAGCTCTTGACTCATTGGGTAATTATTATCGTTTTTAGGTTTAGACCAACCAAATTCTTAATGCTACAAATAAAAAATATCCTAGTTTAATTGATTATTGTATAAGTATTTAACTTTTGTAAGACTTCACATGTGCGATATTTTTCGTAAATTTGCACTGCAAAGCTATACAAAATTGTAGTTTCTACCCTTCCAAACGAGTGAATTAAAACAAAAAATATCATGATTGATGCTGCTGAATTAATAGATAATGACTTTTTGCGACAATTTGAGCTAAAGGTTGACGACCAACTTGCCATAATTGAATATTCACTGCAAGAACGAAAGATTTTTTTAACAAAGCTGGTTATTCCCGAATGTATAAATTGCGAAGCGTTGGAAACCAATTTTTTGACTTTGGTTTTTGAAAACATTGCAGACCGTAATATCAGTATTGTGCCTACAAGTCCTGAAATTGCCAAATTTATACGTAAAAACCGCCAGTACAAGAAAATGCTTCCTGTGGGAATACGCATTTAGTCATCACTTCATAAAACCTCTCCATCCAATTCGGATTTGATTCATTTTAAAAAATTTTCTAAAGTTTTAAGGAAGTCCTGTTTCTTTAAGAAATTTGTTTCTTATTGTTTAGTAAACACATAAGTGACATCTTGAGATACGACAATTTCTTGTGTAGTTGCATCTCTAGCAATAAAACCATTTGGAACAAGCAAGGATAAGGTATTATCAGTTAGACTTAAAATCAACTCCTCGCCGTTGTCATTCAAAATTACCGAATTTTCTTGTTGCACGTATGTCATCTGTCTTGGTACTGAACTGCTGTTCGTGCCGCAAATGAGCATAAAAAAAAGTTTGTCATTTTCGGTTTCAACATTAAAAGCGACTTCTGAACTGTAAAAAAGAGTTGCATTTTCCGAATCTATAAATATGAGTTCGGAGCCATTCATACAACCAAATTCCATTAATAAATTGGTATTAGACACATCATCATTATTTATATCCATAGGTGTAACAACATTCCAAGCTGTTAATTTCCAAACACCTAAAGTTTCAGAATCATAAGGGTC
>JBGSXJ010000030.1:0-2284 GCA_041751535.1 Aquaticitalea sp. | reverse complement strand
ACGCGATAAATTCTCTGGGGAAAAAAAAGTAGGTGTACCGCCTCCGAGGTGTATTTCCTTTATAACGGGTTTGGTATTAAAAAGCGAACAGTAAATCTCCCATTCTTTTAGCAAAGCATTTATGTAAGGAGATTCCAATTCATGGCGCTTGGTAATTCGTTTGGTACAACCACAAAAGGTGCATAGGCTTTCACAAAATGGTAAATGAATGTATAGGCTTATCCCTTCTGTAGCATTACTTTCGTTAAAGGATTTTATTAATGATGATTTCCATTGTTTTAAGGAAAAGGTGTCATTGTCCCAATAAGGAACCGTTGGATAACTGGTGTACCTTGGCCCAGCGACATTATATTTATTTATTAAAGATGCTTCCATTCGATTCAATTTTAAGACAAAATTAAAGGGATGTCATAGTTAAAATACTGACATAAGTCATAAAATGGCACTTTGTTAATTAATCATCACGTCGACTGTTCTGTAAGACCAAAAGTGGAATTTTTATGTTGAGGCTCATTTTATCTACAGGAGAATCAAACAGCATATCTTCAATAAAAGAATGTCTGGTATTTACCAAAACCAGCATATCGACATCGGTTTTTTTGATGTAGTTGAGAATGGTGTTTTCTACCGTAATACCATCCACACAATTAAAATCAATTTCATTTTTACAAAGGGAATCTTTTATAAATGCCTTATTGTCCTCTTGTCGTATTGACAATTTATTTGTTTTGGACATATAAACCACATCAATTTTGCTTCGATATGGTTTTAATATATCTGAAAGCAGTTTTAGTTCTCTGCGTTTATATGGAATGAGATAATTGGTTGTAAACAACACATGTTTGATGGGGGTTTTATTGAATTCGGCAGGAATAGCCATAACAGGACACTCTACATACTTTAATACGTGCAATGTATTGCTCCCGTAGACAATACTTCTATTATTGGATTTTCCTTTTGTTCCCATAACAATCAAATCGATATTTTTAGCGTCGGTAATTAAGTCCGCTTCTTCTACCAACGTGTTGTAAGATGAGATCGTATGGAATGTATATCGAGGATTTGGAGCCAATTGCCTTACAGTTGCCAAAAGTGCTTCCAAGTTAGCTTGCGATTCTGCTTTAACCTGCTCCAAGACCTTTTCAAAGTCATCGCGTGAGATTAAATCTAAATGATCGTAAACTTCGTTTTGATACGCATGCATAAAATAGAATTCTGAAGTATGATACTTAAAGAACTCCAATGCGAACTTGATGGCGTTCATTGCATTATCGGAAAAATCGGTAGGAATCAATATAGTTTTCATAAGCACTGTTTAAATCTTTACTAAATTTAAAAGTTAAACACTTTAAAAACTATGATATAAATCAGTTGACACTAACTATTATGGAGAAAGAAATGTGTTATTTGTAAAAGGAATTAATTGTCATGCAATACCAAAAATGGAATGTCAGTATGATAGGTAATATTCTGAATTTTTGTGTGAAATAGAATTTGCTGAAAGTAGTTAAGATTTTTGGCGATCATCGCAATCATGCTAATATTGCGGCTTTCTACAAAACACTGAATGGCTTCTTCAACCTTCGTGTTGGTGAGGTGATGAAATGAATGGGATTGTTGCATGAAATAATCATCTAAAAATTCCTTGTTCATCTGTTGGCCTGAACCTAAAAAATCATTTTTTTTACTGATGTGAAGGATGCGCAAATTGGCATTGAATGTTTCAATAATTTCAGAAAGAGGTTGAAGATAATTGATTTCATAATGAAGGGAATAATCTGTAGGAAATGCCACTTCCTGAATGGATTTAAATTCCGCATTTTCAGGGATGATGAGCGTGGTACATTTTACCTTGGTAATCACATCACCTGTATTGCTTCCAATAAGCAATTTTTTGAGACCTGTAGCACCTTTGGTTCCCATTACAATGGTCTCAATTTTTTTCTCGCGTACCTGATGTCGTATTGATTCTATCAAAGATCCGGTACCTGATACTAAAAAAAACTTATGCCGTATATTTTTTGAGAATTCCTTGTTAATTCTATTGAGAATGGTTTTTAATTTTTCTTTAGCAACCTTACTGTAGTTGTTGTCAATTACTTCCATTGTAATGCCGTATAGGGAAGGTGTTGAGCTTGTAGAGTAAATCCTGTTGACATGCAATAGATAAAAATGACAGTTAGAACTTTCATAAAACCGCATTGCATAAGCAATCGCGTTCCATGAGTTTTCTGAAAAATCTGTTGGCAATAAAATATTTTTCATCTGAATAGTCCTAGTAATC
>JBGSXJ010000029.1:0-26279 GCA_041751535.1 Aquaticitalea sp. | reverse complement strand
TACAAATATTTTAAAAATAAAATCAAAAAATGATTTAATCGCCCTGCCAATCAGGTTGAAGATCTCAATAATATCTATATCATCAGATTTTGGTTTTTCTGGGAAATCTTTGCTCATAAGGATAGTTAGTTAAAAATTTGTTGCAATATTTTTCTTGTTATCAAATAGGTTGGTTTAACTCCCGAGGTTCCTAATCCTCCCGAAGCAAGAGTGCTTCCTGTTTCCAAAGGGTTGTCACTAGCGTAATATGCATAGCGCACCTTCACTTTTGGGTTGATGCTGCCCCTCACTTTAGAAGCTGCCTGAATCGCTTTTTGGTAATGTGCCCCTTCCATTTCGAGTCCGATGACATTCCATGTGGAATTAAAAAAGAACTTCAATATCTCCTTATTTTGAAGCGACGTGCCTAAAACAGTGATCATCGAGCCTTCACAAACATGAATGCCTTGGTTATCAAAATCTGTTTTTGAAAGTTCGTTATCAAACGGATAGTTGTCTGCCGTGCCTTCAAAAATATGTGCCGATGGTATCATAATGTCGCCTTTGCCACCTTCCAAAATACCTGCTTTTCCCATGATGGAAATAGACTCTACGTTGAGCTGTATTTTTTTTCCATTGACTTTAATAGGTTTAAGCAATTCATCCATGGTTTCATAGGCCTGTTCACCAAATGCGTAATCCATCACAAAAATTACAGGATGATCATAGTCTGTTGGTTTTTTTGTGATTTCAATATCTGTTTTTGAAAAATCAATCTTGGCAGTATCAAAAATTTGAACATCAATATTGGTTCCTGAAGTATCTGGCAAGTATATCATCCCATTCTGCAACGCTTCTTTGGTCACTTTATTGCGTAAGGATTCATTATCTTTTTGGCTTAAGGCCTCGTATAATTCGAAATTGGTTTTTTTGGAGGCCATCGATTTTAGCGCTTGCGGCGCAAATAAAGAATTCATAACACTATGCATATTAGCACTGATGATATGAACAGGGCGTTCCAAGAGTCCGTTTTTCAATAAGGTTTCTTTGATGGAATCTGCCCAAATCTCCCCATGAATATGATGCCCGAGCCTTTCCCGTAACACTGGACTAAAAGTCACCGTACGCTTATTGCCGTTTACCACTTCTTCTATGGCCAATTTACCCAACCAATACACTAAATGCAATAACCTCTCTGGTTGATTGGGCAATGCAAATGAACTATATGCTTCTGTTAACTCGTTGAAGGTTCTGCCTAAAATATTGGCTGTATGGGTTATGGCAATTTCGCGATCCTTTTGAGACAGGCCTTCTTTTGAAAGTACTGCTTTTTCAAGTTTGATCCAATCGCGCGTTGTGGTACCCTGCTCATCAATCAAAACGCGTTTGCTAATCTTATGCGACTCTACGAACATAAAGGTAAGATGCGTCAGAATGTCATAGATTTCAGAACGCCCGCGCGTAATCTCTATATTCATTTGCTCCTCATCAATTCGAAAACAGTTGCGACGTCTTTTTGGAGGGACAATGGCTTTAAAATGTGAATTGCTATAGCCTTCGTCGCTTGTTAAGTTAATGAATGTGCATTCTTCAATCCCATAAGGAAGTCTATCAATTACATACAATAAACCTTCTAGCTCGGCCTTTTCTTCACCTATGGAACCATAAATTTCTGGTCGTAATAGTAAAAGAGCTTCACGCAGGGTTTCTCCAGAAATTCCCATTGGCTTGTAAAATCCGCGATTAAACAAGTGACGCATGGTAATATACATTCTTTCAATGGCATTTGAGCTTTCTTGTGCTCTCGTCCTTGCGTGAATTTTTTTGTTGCTCATTGTTCTTGTTTAGCCTGCAAATATAGTATTATTTGGTTAATTTAAGCTCTGATAGCGCATCGGCAATTTTGCGGTCATTGGAGAGTCTGGGGATTTTATTTTGTCCTCCTAATTTTCCAATGGACTTCATGTAATCTTGAAAACCATCTTTTTTAACCTGTATTATTTTAAGGGTTTTAAGTACTTTGCCGTTAATTAAATCAAAATAATATGAATTTTGATTTTGAATTGACTTTTCAATCTTTTGTCTGATTTCATTAAGATCTTCGGGTGGATTTTCAAATTCAATAAACCATTCATGGTATGGCAGACCTTCTTTTGGATTGATTTGTGGCGCCACCGTAAATTCGGAAACTTGAACATTTGTTCCCGCCAATGCATCTTGTAATGCTTGCTCAACTTCTTTGCTGATAACATGTTCCCCAAACGCGGAAATAAAATGTTTAATGCGTCCCGAAACAATGACCCTAAAAGGCTTTTTTGAGGTAAATTGAACTGTGTCGCCCACATTGTATGCCCAAAGTCCGGCATTTGTGGATATAATCAAAACGTAATCGATACCAATTTCAACGTCCTTGATAGTTAGTCGTTTTGGGGTTTCGGTAAAAAATTCATCAGCCTTTACAAACTCATAAAATATCCCTGAATTCAACTGCAACAGCATGCCTTTTTCATTTTGCTTGTCCTGAAATGCAAAAAATCCTTCACTTGCAGGATACAGCTCAATACTGTCTACCTTTCTTCCGATAAGGCTTTCAAATTTTGCTCGGTAAGGCTCATAGTTAACACCTCCAAATATAAAAAGGTTAAAGTTTTTGAAGACATCACCTACTTTCTTTCCTGTTTTTTGGTTTAATTTTTCAAAATACATTTGCACCCAAGATGGGATTCCAGATATTACGGTCATGTTTTCTGGCAAGGTTTCATCCACAATGGCATCGACTTTGGTTTCCCAATCTTCGATACAATTGGTTTTCCAGGAAGGCATGCGGTTTTTCTGAAGGTATTTTGGGACGTAATGTGCTACAATCCCAGAGAGCCTTCCCTGCTGAATACCATTTATTTCCTTTAAAATTGGACTGCCTTGAAGGAATATCATTTTACCGTCCACAAATTTGCTTCGCCCCGTCTCTGCGATATACATCAAAATAGCATTTCGAGCTGCTTCAACATGGGTTGGCATACTTTCTTTGGTAATTGGAATGTATTTGGAACCCGAAGTTGTACCTGAAGTCTTGGCAAAATAGAGCGGTTTACCTTTCCAAAGGATATCTTCCGCGCCGCTGACAACTCTTTCAATATAAGGTTTTAAATCTTCATATTCTCTTATGGGAACTCGTTTGACAAAATCAGTATGCGACTTGATATTTATAAAATCATGGTCCTTTCCAAATTGGGTATGGACGGATTCAACTATCAAATCATTAAAGACGGTTTGTTGGGTTTCAAAAGGCGCATTGGCCCATTTTAAAATTGATTTTTTTACTATAAAAGCAAATGGTTTGGATAAGGCTGATTTTATTGAAAGCATTATTTGAAATCTATATAATTGGTTGGATTCACAGGATATCCCTTGCTCCATAACTCAAAATGCAAGTGTGGCCCGGTAGTATATTCACCAGTGTTTCCTGCCATGGCAATGACCTCACCCGCCTTTACCAAGTCGCCTTGTTCTTTTGTTAAAGACGCATTGTGTTTGTATACCGAAATCAATTCCTGATTATGCTCAATAATCACGACATAACCTGTTGCGGCAGTCCACTCTGCAAAGATCACTGTGCCGTTAGCCGTGGCCTTAACAGGCGTGTTCTTAGCCACCACAACATCTACAGCGTAATGTTTGGTCTTTACATTATAGCCTTCAGAAATAGTGCCGTTAACGGGAGGAAACAGCACAAAACTTGTTTCTGGTATTGAGGCTTCAAAGAAATTGTACTTTTCTTCTTTATCCACTTTTTCGCGTAATAATGAATCTTGCTTTGTTGGCACTACATTTCCAGTTTGCCCATCATTTCCAGCTGCTTTGAGAATCGAATCCCTATTGAATTCGACTGTTTTAACATCGCCCGACAGAACGCGCTTAATGGACGCAAAGTACTTTTCGTTTACCGAAATGACTTGTTGCAAAGAATCAGTTTTATAATTGAGCTCTGTAGCTTGCTTTTTTAGTTTTGCCGATGAATATCCTGGTATAAATTCCCTTAATGAAGTAAAGGCTATCAGGAATGTGGTGCCTGCAATAAGAATTATTGCCGTGAGCATGACTATGACAAACACATTGAGCCGAGTGAGCTTTATAGCAAAACGCTCTTCAAAAGTGTCTTCGTTCAAAACGATCAAACGGTACTTGTTGAGGAGCTTTTTTGCGAATTTTTTTTCCTTATGCTTTTTTGCCATGATAAAACAAAATTAATTAAAAAACGAACAATTAAGGCTGCTGCTGATTTAAAGTTTGAATTTAACGTTTCATTTGAACTTTAATTATTAACTTTGTGATTCAAAATAAAAAGTTATGATAGCGGCAAGTATATATTTTGGTGCCATTGGACCTGGATCTTGGGTATTGATCGCAGTAGTGGTTTTATTATTGTTTGGTGGGAAAAAAATACCTGAATTGATGAGAGGTTTAGGAAGTGGTATCAAAGAATTTAAGGATGCCAGTAAAGACGAAACTGAGAAGAAAACAAATCCAAACGTAAAAGAAAAGGATCTATAAATTGACCTTTAAAATCAAAAGCCAACAAAATTGTTGGCTTTTTTATTACTTAATTTTTACGGATTTTAAAATGGCTTCCAACTCAAAAATGTGGTCTCTTTTTTCAACTGATGGCGCAAATACATAGCCCTCGAGCACAACATAACGGTTGTTTGCCTTATCTTCTATGGCATAATTAATGAATGGCCCAGACATAAAGGCGTTTTTCATGTCCCAAATTCCTTTTGTTTCTATGGTTGGCCTATTATTTACCTCAACCTCATTTACATAAGGCGCATAGGCCTGTTCTGTGATCATATGAGCTCCTTCGATAGAGCTTTGAATATGCACTTTTCCTATGGAATCTCTCATTTTGATAATATCAGCAACCGTACTATCTCCTTTTTTGATAGAACTTAAGGGTACTTCATATATCATAAAGTCCATATTACCCGTATTGATGTCTTTTCTGATCCAGAAGAAGTTATCACTTTGAGAAGCAATTCTATAAGCCGTTGGAAACTTAATATCTACTCCAAGCTTTTCTTGGATTGGTTTTGTGTCGAATAAAGATTTTCCAATACGGCGTTGCTTTTCTTTAATTTCCTCTTTTTTGAATGCGGTAATGATTTTTTCTGCGTTTTCCTCAATTTGGTCTATGATCTCTTGATTTGTTTTACCTGAAACAACCACGATCGTTTGTGGCTTTGAGAATACATCTTTATTAATTGATGTGCCTGCATCTTTTCCTTTTTCAATTTTTAATACGATCCGGTTTTTGGTTGCAAAATCGGTAAAAACCATGGTTGGCATTTGACTAATGGTAAACAATGGTTCATCATTTGGTAATCCTTGTACTGGAGCAGCAAACACGTTTCTGACGCTCTCACCTATATTTTCTTCCCAAAGGAGATTGTCAACCACTACAAGTAGCGTATTGATGTTTCCCGAAGATGCTGGCACCAATCGTTGGTTGGAAGATTTATCGTTACAGCTTAAGACTATTATTGAAGTTAAGACAAGTATTAGAAGGTATTTCATTTAGATATTTTTAAAGTGGTTCCTACTGTGAGTTTGGTACCACTAATATCGTTCCATTCTTTGATATCATCAACAGAAACTCCCGAAAACTTTTGAGAAATGCTCCATAAAGAATCTCCTTTTTTCACTTTGTATGTCTTTGTGCTATTGGAAGCTGTCGTGGAGTTAGAAGCTACCGGACTTGTTGTTGGGCTTTGGGCAGAATTAACAATTGTAGCGGTGGGGGCGCTTTTTGGATACATGACAAGGTTTTGACCAACGTTTAAATTATTGCCCCTTAATCCATTCCACTTTTTAATATCCGAAACCCTAACGCTATATTTTCTAGCTAATTTTCCGAGATAATCCCCAGACCGCACCTTATAAGTGGTTTTGCTTTCTTGTTCAAAAAGCTGTGGTAATGGCTTTTCCCGTTTATTTAATTCGCTTTCAACATGTGCATAAATTTCTTTCTCATTGGTTACAAATTTACCTATCGCATGTCTAGGAAGTCTCAATGTGTAATTTTCCCCATCAATATAAGGAATGATGTCTAATTTATAGGATGGGTTAAGGAATTGTAACTCTTCAATTGGAATGTCCATCAGCTCTGAAACCTGATCTAAACTGATGGTCTGCTTAACATGAATAGTATCGGTTTCCATATATCTATAACCTGATGCGGCTTTTTTGAATCCGTGTTCTTCCGCGTATTCAAAAATGTACATGGTTGCTAAAAATGCAGGTAGATAGCCCGCTGTTTCACGGGGTAGATGCGGTCTTAAGTTCCAATAATTTTGATATCCTCCGGATCGTCTTATGGCTTTACTTACATTGCCGGGCCCGGAATTGTAAGCTGCCAATGCCAAATCCCAATCGCCAAAAATTTGATAGAGTTTTGCTAAATATTTGCTGGCAGCGATGGTTGACTTTATAGGGTCGCTACGATCATCCACATAACTAGTTACATTGAGCCCATACATTTTACCTGTTGGATACATAAATTGCCACAGGCCAGTAGCGCCAACCCTAGACTTTGCCCGAGGCTTTAATGCAGATTCTACAATGGCCAAGTATTTAATCTCTAGTGGGACATCCATGTTATCCAGTTCTTTTTCAAATAGAGGAAAATAATATTCGCTCAAGGCCATGAGCCTTTGCATGGTATTCCTTCTATTTTTTAAATAGGCTTTTATGACGCTCTCCAAACCGGGATTATACTCTATATTAAACGGTGTTTTTGCGCTTAATTTGTTCAATCTCGCTATTAAAGTGTCGGTTGGTAATTCTGGTAGTTCTACTTCGTCAAACTTAATATCTGCCACGGACTCATATATGGTGTCATATAATGTATTACTATAGAGTTCCTCTAGCCATTTCTCATCATAGACAGATGCTAAAGTATGGTCTCCTTGGATTATATTCTTAATGGAATCTGTCGCTGGATCAATAGATTTGACAATCGGTGTTGAGCCATCGATGATAGAATCGATTTTGGTTTTATTGATGGGTTTAGCCAAAGATTTTGCCGCAGGCTTTACTTGCGCAAAACCTATAGTACAGCACAATAACATCACAAACGTTACGGAAATATATTTGGAGTTCATCGGTATATTCTGTTAGTTAATAAAACGGCGTGGGTGGTTAAAACGTACAATTATATTCAAAAAGAGAATACAAAACAACATTTTAACAGTATATTTTACGTTTCATCGATAATTGGTGTCGTTTGTCGATAAAATTTAATCTTTTAACATTGCCGCAATCCCTGGCAATACCTGACCTTCTAAACTTTCGAGCATCGCTCCGCCACCAGTGCTCACATAACTGACTTTGTCCTCAAAACCAAATTGTTTCACGGCAGAAACGGAGTCGCCTCCACCAACTAATGAAAAGGCGCCTTTATTAGTCGCTTCTGCGATTGAATTACCTAGTTCTATTGTGCCCTTTGCAAAATTCTCCATTTCAAAAACGCCCAAGGGTCCGTTCCAAAGAATGGTGTTACATTTCATAACGACCTCGTGGAAATTTTTGATGGATTTTGGACCAGCATCCAAACCTTGCCAACCTTCAGGTATCTGATAAACATCAACGATTTGGGTTTTGGCGTTATTATCAAAAGCATCGGCGGCTACCACATCAACAGGCAAATGAACTTGCACGTTTTTTTCTTTTGCCTCATTTAAAATTTCTAATGCCAAATCCATTTTATCGTCTTCACAAATCGAATCGCCAACGGTTCCTCCTTGAGCTTTAACGAAGGTAAAAGTCATTCCGCCACCAATAATTAAGTGATCAACCTTTTCCAATATATTCTTGATAATTGTGATTTTGGAAGACACTTTAGCGCCACCAAGGATTGCCAAAACAGGCTTTTCTCCCGTATCCATGACCTTTTCAATACTCTTAATTTCTTGAGCCAACAAGTGACCGAAACATTTTTTATTAGGAAAAAATTGAGCAATAATCGTTGTTGAAGCGTGTGCTCTATGAGCGGTTCCGAAGGCATCATTGACGTATATGTCTCCTAATTTTGATAATTTTTCGGCGAAATCTGTATCACCTGCTTCTTCTTCTTTATAGAACCTTAAATTTTCAAGTAATAATACTTCTCCTGGTCTTAAGTTTTTGGCAGCCTCTTCTGCTTCGTTACCTATGCAATCGGTGACAAATTTCACTTCCACACCCATTATATCTTCAACCTTTTTTACAATATGGGTTAATGAAAATTTATCTTCTTTGCCTTTTGGTCTTCCAAGATGCGACATCAAAACACAGCTTCCGCCATCTTCCAATATTTTGATGATTGTAGGTTTGGCGGCTTCGATCCTTGTGTCGTCAGTAACATTAAAATCATCATCCAATGGCACATTGAAATCTACCCGTATGAGTGCTTTTTTATCTTTAAAGTTGAAATCGTTTAAGGTTTTCATTATGGAATTTTTATGCGTTTAAGCAAATGTAAGTAATTATAGAGGCATATGAAATCCCTTTTAAGATGAAAATAACAATGAACTACCTCGATGGAAGCATACGTGGTACAAATTCCAAAAATAAAATTCCAAATCCCCAATTGGAAAGAACGACACATGCATTGGGGAATTAAACCAAGAGATTAAAAAATACTACATTTTTTGTCTGATGAAAGCATCTAGAATCCATTAAAGAACAAAGTGCAAACTATCAGATTAAATTCTGCAGCTTATTTAGAAAAAAAATCTAGTTTTGCGATATGCATTTTAATAAAATTTTAGGCCAGGAACATATTAAAAATCACCTGACACACAGTGTTGATAACGGCCGTATTCCGCATGCACAATTATTTGTTGGTCCCGAAGGGTCCGGTACATTACCAGCAGCCATTGCCTATGCACAGTACATTCTGTGCAATAACATCAACTCTGAAAACACGGGTGGAAATGAATCCTGCAATTTAAAATTTGAAAATTTTTCGCATCCAGATCTTCACTTTGCCTTTCCGGTTGCCAGTAATGATAAAGTAAAAAGTCATCCTGTCTCCAATCATTTTATGGAAGAATGGCGACAATTACTGAAGGATCAGCCTTATGGCAATTTATTTGATTGGTACAAATTGATCGGTATCGACAATAAACAAGGTCAAATTGGGGTCGATGAAGCTCAAGACATTGTAAAATCGTTGTCTTTAAAGTCTTATGAAGGTGGATATAAACTGATGATAATTTGGATGGCAGAAAAAATGAATGCATCGGCTGCTAACAAATTATTAAAGTTAATTGAAGAGCCACCCAATAAAACGGTTTTTATTCTGATTGCTGAAGATGAAGGTCAAATCATAAATACGATTCGGTCGCGCTGCCAAGTGTTGCATTTTCCGCCTCTAGCAGAATCTATTATACAGCAGGCCTTAATACAAAATTATCAACTTGAACAATCTGTGGCCTTAAAAATTGCGCATCAAGCAAATGGCAATTACAATAAAGCTTCGGATTTAGTCTACCAAGATTCAGAAGATTTACAGTTTGAAGAGTGGTTTGTTTTTTGGATTCGAGCGGCATTTAAAGCTAAAGGAAATAAAAGCGCCATTCACGATTTAATAGGCTGGAGCGAAGAAATTGCCAAGACAGGGAGAGAAACTCAAAAGCAGTTTTTGTTGTTTTGCATTGATTTTTTCAGGCAGGCATTACTTCTGAATTACAACGCTTCGGAATTGGTGTTTATAGATACAAAATCTAAAAACTTTAAGCTTGAAAATTTTGCGCCCTATGTTAACGAAAGTAATATAATGGACATTAGCCATGAGTTGCAGGATGCCATCTACCATATAGAACGTAACGGCAATTCAAAAATAATCTTGACTGATCTATCCATCAAATTGACAAGATTACTGCACAAAAAAGCCAGTTAAAAAACTGGCCTTTTCTTTTTTATTTGATAAATTAATCTTTCTTATAAGACTTATTCAATTCCGCTAAAATTTCTGCGGTCAAATCTTTGCTTTCTTCACCATAAATGACGCTTCCGGCTTCATTGCTTCCTAATATATAGGTAAAGCCATTTTTCTTGCCATACTCCTTTACAAAAGCACGAACCTCTTTTATCAATGTGTCAATTTCTGTTTGGCTTTCTTTTTGAATCATCTGCTCTTCAGCTTGAAACTGTTGTTGTAACCTTTGTTGCTTTTGCCCTAAGATTTGATATTGCTCCTGTGCATCCTTTTGTGCCATGGTAGCCGCTTTTTCCTGAAAAGCCTGTGCCTCTATTTGAAATTCCTGACCGATACTTTCGACCTTTTTATCAAAGGCTTCGATTCTAGTTTTGAAAGTTGCCTCAACATCTTTTTTCTTTTGATAATCGTTGATGAGTTTACTATTGTCAATAAATCCTGTTTTCATTTCATTTTGACAAGAAGTCATTAATAACAATCCGAAAACAACTAATACTACTTTTTTCATTTCTTGATTCTTTTAATAATTTTTGCAAATGTAACAAACTATTAGCGAATTAAATCAAAATTCTTATTATTGACAAAATATATGATAAAACGAATCACTATAATTTCATTCTATAAAAACCAAAGGTCTTGAACAGTGTTTTTAGCCGGTTTATAACAAAGTTCAGGGATTTGTCATTTCAACAACCAAAACGCCGAAATTAGGTCTAAAAATCGTTTTTTGATTTTTTTAGAAGATAAATCAAGGAAGAATACTCTCCAGAGGACCTCGCTTTAAAATTTGAACGCACTCCGACATAAAAAGCTTTAAAAGGATTCATGCGTCCTGATTTATATTTTTCTGAAAGCAGGCTCACATAAAAAGCATCGAATGTCATTGGAACAATTTTATCGACCTTCATGTTTTCTCTATGGGCTAATTTAGTGATTGAAGCTTTTGAGAAATGCCAAAGATGCCTCGGTACGTCATAAGCTGCCCAATAACTTTTATAATAATCGGCATCAAAACTTTTATAATTTGGAACGGCAATAATTAGAGATCCATTTGGTTTCAACAAACTATTGAAAATAGTCATATGTTTTTCCAAGTCTGGTAAATGTTCGAGTACATGCCAAAGCGTGATGACATCAAATTGACTTTTCTCAAACTTTTGAAGTTGGTCAGCATCAAAAACGGAGTTATTTGTTTTCTGATTGGCTATCGTTCTAGCGTTTTGATTTGGCTCGGTTCCGTTTACATTCCAATTATTTTGTTGTGCTATCTGTAAAAAATCGCCAGTACCACAACCTATATCGAGAAGCTCTTTTCCTTCGGATGCAAGGGAATTGATAAGCTTCAATTTTCGCTTTAAGGCGATGGATTTTATGAAATGATATGTCTGTTCGAATAAATTTCGTTTAGAGTCGGTATGGGAAATATAATCTTCGCTTTGGTAATATTTAGGCAATTCCTCAGGTGAAGGTTGCGGAAATGTTTCAAGCATTTCCATTTCGGGCTCGAACAACAATTGAAACGTTTCACCAGAAACCGAATGATCTTTTACGCTTAAATATTCCGTTTTATGAACTGTATGACTCATTAATTTTTCACAATTTATGGACTGTTCCACGTGGAACTTTTGAAAATTATCTGCCCATGTACACCAACAACACAGAAACATCACTAGGAGAAACTCCGCTAATACGCGATGCTTGTGAAATAGTCACTGGTTGAATTTTCTCAAGCTTTTGTCTCGCCTCGATACTCATAGACTTGAGTTTTGAGTAATCAAAGTTTGCCGGAATTTTTACATTTTCGAGTCGATTAAGTTTGTCGGCATTATTTTTTTCCTTGTCTATGTATCCAGAATATTTAACCTGAATTTCCGTCTGTTCAATGATTTCCTTGTCCAAATCATGATCTTGAATGTAACTTTCCACCGCTTGGATTTTTCGGACATCATCCATGGAAATATTTGGTCTTGCAAAAATCTTAAACAATTTTCCAGACTGATTTACTTCTGCGGAATCATTGCTTTCTAGAATTGGATTGATGTCTTCAGGAGATACACTGGTGGTTTGAAAAAAATTAACAAAAGCCTCTGCTTTGGAATGCTTTTCCTCCATACGACGCAGACGCTTTTCGCTTGCCAAACCTAACTCATGCCCTTTTGGTGTTAATCTAAAATCGGCATTGTCCTGTCGTAAGAGTGTTCTGTATTCTGCGCGCGAGGTAAACATACGGTATGGTTCTTCGGTGCCTTTGGTGATGAGATCATCAACCAAAACTCCGATATAAGCTTCATTACGCTTTAGTACAAACTCTTCACGTTCTTGAACTTTTAACGCTGCATTTATTCCGGCCATTAAACCTTGGGAGGCTGCTTCTTCATAACCTGTTGTGCCATTTATTTGGCCGGCAAAATATAAGCCTTCCACCAATTTTGTTTCGAGTGTGTGTTTTAATTGTGTTGGTGGAAAATAATCATATTCGATAGCATAACCTGGCCTGAAGAATTTCACATTCTCAAAACCTGCAACAGAACGCAATGCTTTAAATTGAACATCTTCAGGAAGCGAAGTAGAAAACCCGTTGACGTATACCTCAACAGTATTCCAGCCTTCAGGCTCCACAAACAATTGATGCCTGTCCTTATCTGCAAATCGATTGATTTTATCTTCGATTGAAGGACAATATCGAGGCCCTGTACTTTGAATCCTTCCATTGAACATGGGCGAACGCTCAAAACCTTCGCGCAGCAAGTCGTGTACTTCAGGACTTGTATAGCTCATGTGGCAATCCCTTTGATGTGTCAGAGGTTTTGTAATATCAGAATAAGAGAATTTCTCTGGAACGGCATCACCAGGCTGAACACTCATTTTTGAGTAATCGAGTGAACGACCATCCACCCTTGGAGGTGTTCCGGTTTTCATCCGTCCCGATTCAAAACCTAGCTGAACAAGTTGTTCTGTAATTCCGGTTGCCGCTCTTTCACCTGCTCTACCACCACCAAAATTCTTATCACCGATATGAATCAATCCATTTAAAAAAGTTCCATTGGTCAACACTACAGACTTGGTTTTAATTTCGATTCCCAAAGACGTTTTGACTCCTATAACTTTATGGTTTTCTACCAATAGCCCCGAAACCATTTCCTGATAAAAATCGAGATTTGGTGTTGCCTCCAACATCAATCGCCAGTCCTCTGCAAATCGCATTCTGTCACTTTGAACCCTTGGGCTCCACATGGCGGGGCCCTTTGATTTGTTCAACATTTTGAATTGAATGGCCGAAGTATCGCTCACAATTCCGCTGTAACCACCAAGCGCATCAATTTCTCGCACAATCTGTCCTTTGGCAATTCCGCCCATTGCGGGATTGCAAGACATCTGTGCAATGTTTTGAAGGCTCATGGTAATGAGTAGCGTTTTGCTTCCCATATTTGCAGCGGCGGCGGCGGCCTCACTTCCTGCGTGACCTGCGCCTACTACTATTACATCGTATACGTCGTTAAACATGTTATTCGTTGTTCCACGTGGAACGTTAATTATAATTTATTTTGAATTTGCAAATATACGTTGATTTCCCGAATATTAGACCAACTGTGCTATGTAGTAATTTTCTTTCGATCGCATTTCGCTTTCATCGGCTTCACTCTTATCCTTATAACCGCAATAATGCAAAATACCGTGAATCATAACGCGGTTGAGTTCTGAAAAGAAGGAGACATTGAAATCCGTTGCATTGTCTTTTACCCTTTCGATGGAAATGTAAATATCGCCATTGAGCAACTTTCCAAGCGTATAGTCGAAGCTAATGATGTCCGTTAAGGTATCATGCTCTAAAAATTCAAGATTCAGTTTGTGAAGGTAGTCGTCATTACAGAATATATAATTGATCTCGCCTTCCTTGAATCCTTCGGAAATAATGGCCGCGGAAATCCAATTTGATAACCGCTCTTCATTTTCAAGTTGAAAATCTGTCTCGTAATTAAAGCTGATCATTGTCCTTTTTAAAATACTCCTGCACCTTCTTTTTATAGACTTCTTGCAAAGGTAATGCTTGCCTGTTTAATATTTCGGTAGTATTAAAATATTCCTTGGCGGTTGGTATTTGATCATAGCTATTATTATTGAATTGCTTGGCATTGCTTTCTGCTTTTCGTTTGTTATCCTCGTCTTGCAAAAAGCTGGCGTTCTCGAGTTTTAAAAGACGATGTTGCAAATCCATCATTTTCTGAAGCGTTTGATTCGTAAATCCTTTATTTATTAAATCCATCTCAATATCTTCCATTTTGTCAAGCAGCATTTTTCCTTCTCCCTTTTTACCTGCTTCACCAAGCTTGTTTTCCAGAGCTTGACGCAACTGTTGCTGCTGCTGATATATGCGATATAACTCGCCATTTAATTCTTCATTGGAACCTTCACCATCGCCATCCTGTTTCCCATCTTTCCCGTCTTTGCCTTGGCCTTTTCCTTTGCCGTTTTCACCTTCATTGCCTTCGCCACCTTCGCCTTTGCTTGAGCCTTGGCCTTCTTTGGGTTTGCCGTTTTCACCCTTTTTCATCCCCTCTTCCATCTGTTTGTTCAACTCTTCTTGACTCATGATGATGTCAGGAAGTTGGGAATCGCCGCCTTGTCCTTGACCCGATCCTTTTCCCTTTCCTTCACCTTGACCCTGACCAGGGTTCAATTGCGATTCCATATTATCTAATACGTCGCTTAAAAAGCTGGCCAAATCATTGGTGGCCGTAATAGTATATTGTTGTGCGGAAACGCCTTGATATAATTGGTTTTCCGATAACTGACCCAAGGATTTGTCTATATTAAAAAATACATCCGTGATTTTAGAATTGACTTGTTCCGAAATCATGGGCTGACGAAGCGAAAGGGCAAAAAGGCTATCATCAATATGTTCAAAATGCTCTCTTAAATTACTCTGCTTCCGGAGGAACTTACCATATTCGTTGTTATTGATCTGAATACTCCTAAACTGATTCATCAAATTTTCCTGATCGAAAGAAAACAGCACCAAGTTATCCAAAATTTGACGCAGCATCGCTGCATCTTCCTGTAATTGTTCGCCGCCGCCAGACATCATGGATTGTCTCATTTCGCCACTCATCTCTTTCATTTTCTTGGCGGCTTGTTTCTGCTTTTTTTGTGCGTTTTGTTGTTTTTCCTCTGCGCCTTTCTGATCGTTTTTCTCTTCGCTTTCTTCTTTTTTTTCTAATTCGTCAGTGGCTTCCTGTTGATCTTTTTCAATTTCCTTTTCAGTCTCTTTGTCTTGAGGAATGTCCAGTGGTTTTTTCAATTCTTTATTTTCTTTTTGAAGATCCTCCATTTGCTTTTGAATGTCCTCGAATTTTTTATTGAGCTCTTCTTGAGATTCCTTGGTGTTATTTTCTTTATTCTCTTCTGAAAGCTTTTGTTGCTCATCAGCCAATTTATCCAGCTCCTTCTGAATCTTTTCGGCCTTTTTTGCAACATAATAGCGTTTAGTAAGCTCCAATAGCTGCTCGAGGCTTTTCTGTTTATTTTTGTTTTGTTTTGCAAGTTCTTCGAGCTTTTCGCTCAATTCTTCCTTTTCGATCTTGTCTTGAAGCTTTTCCAACTCCTCCAAAAGTTTTTCGTCCTTTTTGAGCTGCTCTTCATTGTCCTTTAATCGTTCTTTTAAATCTTCTTTAAATTCGTCTTTCTGTTGATTTTCTGGTTGAAAGTTTTCAAGATTTTCTTTTAACTTCTTATTGAAGTTCTGCATCATCTCCTCCTGTTGCTTCTGACGTTGCAGGAAATTTTCGAACTTCTTTTTGTCATTAAAATTGAGTTCGTTTTTTTCTTTTTGGGTTTTGGAGAGTTCCTTGAGCTGTTTTTCTTGATCTTTAAGCTTATCAAACGATTTGCCCATATCTTTGATGGTTTCATTTTGTTCCATCAATTGTTTCTCTTCCTCTTCACTTTGTGTTAACTTTCTGTATGTAAACACATTACTTTTTGTGCTTTTATAATTATGAATCGCATCATTATCAAATACTTGAAAATACAATTCGTAATTAACACCTTCTTCCAATTCTAAATTATTGGGAAATGCAGTTACGAATTCATCAAAATTACCAGCTGCAATGGGCATTTTTTGAATTGACTTTCGCTCTTCGTCATTGGATGGATAATACACCAATTGCAATTTGCTCAAACCATAATCATCGCTCACTTGACCATAAAAATAGAGGGTTTGGTTATCGAGCGAGTCTTTTTCCGTTTTTATGTTCAATTCTGGATACCCATCCCTGATGACGTTAATAGAAAATGCTAAATTTTCGTAATCCTTCAGCTTTTCATTACTTGTAGCGATGTTGTAGTCGAAATTCTGATACAATCGTTTTGAAATTTCAAAATTACCATCGGACTTATCCTCAAATTGAATGGAATCTTGTGCATACATCGACACCTGGTTGGTGGAACGTGTCTTTATTTTCCAAATCACGTTGGTACCTTCAGGTACCGTGGTGCTTCCGGTGCTTTTTAAAGCCTCATCTTGTTTATTGATATACGCCGGATAATCTAAAAACATCTCGAAATTCACCAATGTAGGCACGTTTACGACATCTAGCGTATAACTTTTTGAGTTTACCGAATTTGCCGAAAGATTAAATTCTACAGGCTTTTTAGGTTGCGAAAACACATATTCAAATTGGCCAGGAGCCGACTGTTGCAAGAAATAGGTTTCTCCATTATAATGAATTTGTGCATTTTCTGGAATGACGCTTCCTGCGGTTTTGACCAGCAACTTATAGTCTTTATTTTCGATGGCCTGAAGGTTGTCATTCAGCACAAAAAACTGAAATGGTGCGGGCGGCTCATAGGCCGTTTTATAATTGACCACGCGTTCATAACTATCGCTAAACAAATTAAAATGACCAGTGAAATAAGCCAACAGCAATACCAAAAGAGGAATGGCTGCATATTTTAAATACTTAACGTTCTTATTGAAATTGACTGCCAATTTAAATGGTACAGGCTGCAACTCGGCAGATTTCTGTTCGATGCTTGCCAAAAGAAGTTCAGATTGATCTTTATTGTTCTTAAGTTGCAAGACGTTTAACAATTTATCATTGACCTCTGGAAAATGCCGGCCAATGATCCTTGAAGCTTCTTCAAAATCAATTCCTTTTTGAAGTTTAAACAATCTTGCTAGTGGTATGGCAATAAATCTTACAAATAGGGCTAATTCAACCAGCACAAACAACCAAAACAATAGTGTTCTCGCCGTTGGATTGAGCCAAAGTACATACTCTACAAAAAGCGTGAAGAGAAAATACAAAAGCCCAATGGAAAAAAACAAAATGGTTCCTTTAAGCAGTTCATTCGTATAATAACGCTTTATGAATTGCTCTAGTTTGGTTTGTATGGTTGTGAAATTGTTCAACATGGTTTAATTTAACTTACTAAACTACAATTTTATTTTAATGTATAATTGTCTAAATTTGATAAGGTTGTGTTAATTTCGAGGAATTAACGATGGTCTGGGTCAAAATAAAAATGTTTCCATTTTTAGTTTCAGTCAAAAAATAAATTTTTCGATGAAGGATTTAAAATATCTAACAGCATTCTCCATTCCCTTGATGGCTTTTATAGGTCTTTATTTTCAAGGTGTTTACGCATTTTTAACACCTGTTTATGCATTTGTTCTTATTCCAATTTTAGAGTTGATTTTTCCGGTAGATTCCAACAATATTTCAGAAGAAGATTCACAAAACCGACTTAAAAATAAACTTTTTGATTGGCTACTCTATTTAAATTTACCGATAGTTTATGCTTTGGTCTTATGGTCGCTCATCACGGTATCATCCACTCCGTTGGAGACGTATGAGTTCATTGGATTGATCGTGTCTGTCGGGATTGTACTGGGTGTCAACGGTATTAATGTTGCACATGAATTAGGCCATAGACAAACCACCAACGAGCGTTTTATTGGAAAAGCCTTGTTGCTTCCAGCGCTTTATATGCATTTTTATATTGAACATAATTTTGGGCATCATTTGCACGCGGCCACAAAAGAAGATCCAGCAACAGCGCGTTATAACCAAACCGTTTATGGTTTCTGGATTACTTCTGTATTTCGACAATACGTAAATGCTTGGAAGATTCAAAATGGACTTTTAAAAAATGTCCAGCATTCTTTTTTCTCAATTAAAAATGATATGCTTTGGTATACTGTTTTTCAACTTGCCTACCTAGGAATAGTATTTACATTCTTTGGCGCGACAGGATTTCTTTTTGCGCTTCTTTCTGGTATTACAGGGTTTATTTTGTTAGAAACAGTGAACTATATTGAACATTATGGATTATTGCGTTCTAAATTGCCATCGGGTCGATATGAGCGTGTGAAGGAAGTTCATTCTTGGAACTCCAATCATGTCATCGGAAGAATTGTGTTATACGAACTAACACGTCACAGCGATCATCATTATAAAACCTCAAAAAAATATCAAATTTTGGATTGTCATGACGACAGTCCGCAAATGCCTTATGGCTACCCAACCTCCATGGTTTTGGCAATGCTTCCGCCGCTCTGGTTTGCTGTCATGAATAAACGGATTCCTCGCGACATGATTTCTTCACAATGAACTAACTCGATGCAAACATACATTGTGTGAAATTCCAAGTGCGAAGTACAAAGTACAGAGAACAGAGTACAAAGAATGTAACTAATTAAATCAAGTCTTTCCCGAAACTTCGGGATTGGTTCTAGTAGTTATGCCAAAGGCGTAACGATCTTGAGTCTTTTTCTTAAAAGCTTTATTCTTTGGGCTATCTATTCTATCTTTGTGCTCATTAAATCTTTAGAAAAATGACCAAACCCGTTCGTGTGCGTTTTGCGCCAAGCCCAACAGGACCACTTCATATTGGAGGTGTTCGTACGGCGCTTTTCAATTATTTATTTGCCAAAAAACACAATGGTACTTTTATTCTTCGCATTGAAGATACCGATCAAAACCGCTATGTGGAAGGGGCAGAAAACTATATTGTTGAGTCCTTGAACTGGTGCGGAATTCCTTTTGAAGAAGGCCCTGGAAAGAATGAAAAATTTGGGCCCTACAGACAGAGCGAACGAAAAAATATATACAAAACTTACGCCGACCAATTAATTGCTTCTGGAAATGCCTATTATGCATTTGACACGGCCGAAAGTCTAGATTATTATCGGAAGGATCACGAAGCCAAAGGAAAAACGTTTATCTATAATTGGCATAACCGACATTTTTTGTCCAATTCACTGACGTTAACCAAAGAAGAAACGCAAGAAAAATTGGATGCTGGCCACGAGTATGTGATCCGTTTTAAGTCGCCTTCAGAGCAGACCTTGCACTTAAAAGATATGATCAGGGGCGATATCAGCGTGGAAACCAATGTGCTCGATGACAAGGTTTTATTTAAAAGCGATGGGATGCCGACCTATCATTTAGCAAACATTGTGGATGATCATTTAATGGAAATAACCCATGTGATTCGTGGTGAAGAATGGCTTCCATCATTGGCGTTGCATTACCAATTATATGAAGCTTTTGGGTGGGAAAAACCAGAATTTGCCCATTTACCACTTATTTTAAAACCCACAGGAAAAGGAAAGTTAAGCAAACGTGATGGCGACAAATTAGGATTCCCCGTATTTCCGTTGAAATGGAAAGACCAGGAAACTGGTGATGTGTCGAGAGGCTATAGAGAGGATGGATATTTTCCTGGTGCCATGGTTAACTTCTTGGCGTTTTTGGGATGGAACCCAGGAACCGAGCAGGAAATTTTTAATTTAGAAGACTTAACTCAAGCCTTTGAATTGGAGCGCGTACATAAATCGGGAGCGCGTTTTGATCCCGACAAAATTAAATGGTTCAATCATCAGTACATGCAGTTTCAAAATGATGATGCCATTGCAGAGCAGTTTAAAGCACTTCAACCGCGACTTTCAGACATTGATGTCAATTATATTTCTTTAGTGGTAGGATTGATCAAAGAACGCGCAACATTTGTCAGTGATTTATGGGAATTGAGCTCCTTCTTTTTTGAGCTACCAACATCCTATGACGAGAAAAGCTTTTCCAAAATAATGAACAGCGAAACGCGGGAATTAATGAGTGAATTAACCCAGGTGATCAGTCATGTTTCATCATTTACGGTAGAAAATCTACAAGCTGATATTAAAATTTGGATTGGCACGAAAGGAGTTGGTTTTGGTAAGGTCATGCAGCCGTTACGACTAGCATTGGTCGGTGCTATGCAAGGTCCTGATGTGTTTGAAATTATCTTTATGATTGGAAAAGCAGAATCTGTACAGAGGATTGATAATTTGATTCAAACCATATAATTTTAAATGCTTTTACGAGCAATGGCCTTTCGGGAATTTCTTAAAGCTACAAATAAATAAATGCCATGAACGCCAACATCGATTGGTTGCCTTTAAATGGTTTATCGGAAGGTGTGGTGTCTAGATTTTGGTCATTTAGTTTGTTGAACATATTGGTCAATCCATAAATGTATTGCACCCTTAATTTAAAGTGATTGAATCCTGCCGTTGCGCCAATGGACGCGTTAATATTGAATTTGGAAATATCTGAAACATCCTGTGCCATCAATAAACTATAACCATCAACCAAATAATTCTCTTGGCTGATGTCCTTCAAATCCAATTTTCCGTTGTATTGAAGCATAGGCCCAGCATCAATCATCAGATAATCTTTAGCGAGTTTGGCGTGAAACAAAAATTGCGCCTGCACGGCCATTAATTTATATTCCACAGGTTCTGGTGCTGCAACAAGCGAGGATCTGCCCATGATATCCATAGTACTTTCCGATACCTGCATTCCGTAGCTGACGGTGTACCATCTGTGTGGCAAATCGAGAGTTGCGGCCATTCCTGCTATCCAGCCGTTTCCGGCTTTAGTTTCGAAATTATCGGTCTTTATATCAAACTGTGTCAATCCGCCTCCAATACCAATACCGTTGGAAATGTTTACCATACCTCTACGCTGCGAAAAAGAACTGGTAACAAAACCGATGCAGATTGCCGCTAATACAATTAATTGTCTGATTTGCATAATACTTTACTGAAATTTAAACAAATATAACCTAATTTAGACGTGTATATTTCTAACCATTTAAAAAATCTTGTTATGAACCTTTTTTTAATTCCAGTCATACTTTTTGCCTTACTCATTTTATTTTCTTCGTTCTTTACCGTAAAACAACAATCTGCTGCCATCATTGAGCGCTTCGGAAAGTTTTTAAGCATCCGTCATTCGGGCTTACAAATGAAAATACCTCTTATTGATAGAGTTGCTGGTCGCATGAGCTTAAAAATTCAGCAGCTGGATGTTATTGTTGAAACAAAAACCAGAGATGACGTATTCGTTCGTTTGAAAATATCCGTGCAGTTTATGGTCATTTCCCAAAAGGTATATGATGCGTTTTACAAATTGGATTATGCACACGATCAAATAACAAGCTATGTATTTGATGTGGTTCGGGCGGAAGTTCCCAAAATGAAATTGGATGATGTTTTTGTAAAAAAAGATGATATTGCCATTGCCGTTAAAACCGAACTGAACGATGCGATGTCTGATTACGGATATGATATTATCAAAACTTTGGTTACTGATATCGATCCCGATGCACAGGTAAAAGCCGCCATGAATAGAATTAATGCGTCCGAAAGAGAAAAAGTTGCTGCTCAATATGAAGGCGATGCTGCCCGAATCTTAATCGTTGAGCGTGCTAAAGCGGAGGCAGAAAGCAAGCGCTTGCAAGGACAGGGTATCGCAGACCAACGACGTGAAATTGCCCGAGGTCTAGAAGAATCGGTAGAGGTGTTGAATAAAGTCGGGATCAATTCGCAAGAAGCATCTGCATTGATCGTTGTGACGCAACATTATGATACATTGCAATCCATTGGAGAGCACGTGAACAGCAACTTGATTTTGTTGCCAAATTCTCCGCAAGCAGGAAGCGATATGCTCAATAATATGGTAGCTAGTTTTACGGCGAGCAACCAAATTGGTGAAGCTATGAAAGAGGCTAAAAACAAAAAGAAAAATAACCAATAAAACGCATCATTCCTCAATAATAAAAACCTCGAAACTCACGTTGCGAGGGTTTATATTTTAATGCTCTTCTTTATACTTTTTTACAATCTCCTTAAGACTTTCCAGATAGTCTTTTAAGGCTTTATTATCCATGTCAGGGCTTTCATTTGTGGCGTCTGGAAGCGTCATTGGTGTTTCATCTAAATACTTTTGTAATTCGGGATAATTTTCTTCAATGTCTCGCGTGATTTGGGATATTTCGGTCAGTATTTTTTGTGATATTTCCATTTGATCAAATATTTTGAAAAAAAAGGTACTGAAATTAAAGTGTTCTACAAAACAATTAACTCAATTTTAAATTGGCAAAACCTTATTTAAACGGATGCCGCTCTACCCAATCTTGTAGAGGATTCATTAATTTAAAAATAGGCTGAAGCAAAAAATTAATGATGGCATTGGTGTGTTTTATATACATAGTCATTGATTTCGGACTTGCACCTACCGAGCTTTTGATTTCCATTGCGGTACGTGCATAGACGATTTCTTTAAACTGGTTTTTTATTCCAAAATCAATCATGTCATAAAGCATGTTTAAGTATAGCTGATTGTCATATTGATGTGCTTCATCGTATCCTAGAAAATAGGTTTCAAGAGTCTTGTTATTCAAAATTACGGTGTAAAATCCAACTAACTCGTTCTTTAAATAATATCCAAAAATTCTAAAATTATCTTTCAAAAGAAATTTTAAACTTAAAAAATGGTTTTTTGGCAATACAAATGTGTTGAAGGCAGCATTGGTGCATACATTTTGATAGAGGCGATACAATTCATCCGATTGCCGCTCGATATCTTCCAACAACAGTTCCCTTTGTTCAATGGCGTTCAACTTCTTTCGAGCTCGCCTATATCTTGTTTTGTATTTTGGTTTTAAATCGGCTAGATAATCGGCCATTGAATTCCAAGTTGACTTAACTTCAAATAGCATGTTTGGTTGCGCGCTTGCATGATAGAATTGTTGGTTTTTGAATTGGCGTGCTTCAAGATGAATCGAATCTTCCAAAAAATAATCCTTAAACAACACAGCTCTGATTGTCTTGTTTTTTTGTTTCTTGATGAAATCATTCAGTGTTTCGATGGCCTCAAACAAAGTTTTCAAAAATTGAGGTAGTGAAATATGTTCCTGTTCAAAAAAAATACCATGTTGACCTGTGTGCGTAAGATTTCCAACCACCAAAATATTTCCTTTTAAAATACTGGAAATGGAATCTTTTAAAATGGCTTTCAATTTTGAATTAGGTTCGCTTCGAAACATGTCTCTCGCATACAATTCAACACGTTGAATGATGGCAATTCCGACTAAAAAATCATTATTAAAAACCCCAATAAAATAGAGTGAAATGGTTTTTGGAGACGCATTTTCAAGCGCTTGGAGATAGGATCTTTGAAGAAAAATATCGCGTGTAGCCAATGTGTCCCAATCATTGGGAAGCTCCTCAACTGTTTTATATATTAGAAAATACGCCACCTATAACTAAAAAAGACTGAATGCATCTATTCAGTCTTTTTTGTAAAAGTAAGGAAATATTTTATACCCAACCGCAAACAATGGCACCCATTACCGTTAGGGAAACAATCCAATAACCAGCATTGACGAAAATGTATTTTGCGCTCTTATGTTCAAATAATCCATTGATTGCCACAAGAGGTAAGGCAAAAAACAGTCCGGCGAAAAATCCATGGAACGCATCATGCTTAAAAGTTCTAAAGTCCATACCATAATCATCCATAAATACATGAAATGAGGGTAAGGTGTTTTCATCCACTCGTCCACCAATTAAACTATAGGCACTCATTTGATGTATGGTAAAGACCTGCATTACTATTGCAAGCATCAAGGAAAGAACAAACGTCAATCCAAAGATTTTGAGCATATTCCCTTTTTTTAATTCTTCCTCCGTGAGTAAAGCAGAGTGCATCCAAACAGTTCCAAATACTTTTGGGTGATACCAAATAAAGCCAACAACCAGTGTTGACAATGCAGCCACGGCTATGGCCAAAAAGTTCATTTCCATATGATTAAATGTGTTAGTTAGTGGATTAAATGTACAAAAAAACCTCAATGTCGATACATTGAGGTTTTAAAGAATTTTATATTAAGTACCTAGATGGCCTTCGCTTCATTTTGCAACAAAGCATCAGGATCTTCAATACCGCTTTGAATAAATGTATCAATTTCTGAATTTCTTTGCAGCCCTTTGCCCAACAAAACCGATAGTGTGATCATTGTTGCAATCCGGGTTCCAACTTTTTTTGCGGCTGTATTGAACCATGGCTCAAGCTCTTCATAAGTCACATCTTTTGCCAATTCTTGAATCTCTGCTTTGGTTTTCAGTTGTTTTTCTTCCGGTAGGTTGGTGTATTTTTTTCCCAATTGCTGAATGATATCAATCGCCTTGCGTTGTGGCTGATTGTTTTGTGGTTTAGGTTGATTTTGATTGTTTTTATCAACAGTCCCGACGCTTCGGGATTGCTTTTCCCAAGAATCGCGCAACCCGACTGTTTTGTTGAACACCAAATGGTTTGATGTCGAATCTTTATCAATATTAAAATAGCCAATTCGCTGAAATTGAAACCGCTCTCCTACCGTTGCGCCTTTTAAACTTGGTTCAACAAAGGCGCTGACTATTTTTAAAGAATCTGGATTCACAAATTCCATAAAATCCTTTTCGGGATGCGTATCTGGAGCTTCTTCCATAAACAACCTATCGTATTCCCTCACTTCAGCCTTTATGGCGTGTTTGATGGAAACCCAATGTAAAGTGCCTTTCACTTTTTTGGAAGTATCTTCAGAATAGGTACAATGAATTTCAACAATAGTGCCTTGGGTATCTTTGATGACGTTTTCACCTTTGATGATGTAAGCATTTTTTAAACGAACTTCCTTTCCTAAAGTCAATCTAAAATAATTACTGCTTGCGTCTTCCTTAAAATCATCCTTTTCTATATATAATTCATTTGAAAAAGGTACTTTTCTAGAGCCAGCGCTATCATCTTCCGGATTGTTTTCCGCTTCCAACCATTCCTCTTTGTCTTCGGGATAATTGGTAATCACCAATTTTACAGGATCCAAGACAGCCATGACCCTTGGTGCGGTTTTGTTTAAATCTTCACGGATACAGAATTCCAACAAAGCAACATCAATAACATTTTCGCGCTTTGCAACACCCACCGTCTCCACAAATTTTTTGATGGCATTGGGCGTATAACCACGACGTCGCAATCCGGAGATAGTTGGCATTCTAGGATCATCCCAGCCTGCAACAATGTTCTCTTCAACCAATTTGAGCAATTTGCGTTTGCTCATTATGGTGTAACTTAAGTTGAGACGCGCAAATTCGCGTTGTTTTGGACGTATTTTGCCTTCTTCGACCACTTGGTTTAGAAACCAATCATAAAGCTCTCTGTGAGGTTTAAATTCAAGAGAACATAAACTGTGTGATATGCTTTCGATATAATCGCTTTCGCCGTGGGTCCAATCATACATAGGGTAAATGCACCAGTCATTTCCGGTTCTGTGATGATGTTTCTTTAAAACGCGGTACATGATTGGGTCTCGCATGAGCATATTGGTGTGTTGCATATCAATCTTCGCGCGCAACACGTGAGAACCTTCTTCACATTCGCCATTTTTCATTTTGGCAAACAATTCAAGGTTTTCTTCAATGCTTCTATTTCTAAATGGTCCATCAATACCGGGTTGGGTTGGGGTTCCTTTTTGTTCCGCCATGACTTCTGAGGATTGCGAATCGATATAGGCCTTTCCTTCCTTTATAAATTGAACAGCCCAATCGTATAATTGCTGAAAATAATCGGACGAGTATAATTCGTTGGCCCATTGATAGCCAAGCCAGGTGATATCTTCCTTAATGGCATCAACATATTCCTGTTCTTCCTTGGCTGGATTGGTATCGTCAAAACGAAGGTTGACTGGCGCATTGTACTTTTCACCCAAACCAAAACCAATACCAATTGCCTTGGTATGGCCAATGTGCAAATAACCGTTAGGCTCCGGTGGAAAGCGGAAACGCAAGTCTTTTTTGGACATGCCGTTTGCAAGATCTTCTTCTATGATGTGCTCAATAAAATTGAGTGGTTTTGTTTCTTGTGACATTTTTTAGAATGAAAAAGCAAAGTTATTAAAATATAGTGTACTATTTTTGTTGAAATTGAATTGTTTTGGGAATCATAAAAGTTGAAAATAT
>JBGSXJ010000028.1:0-1852 GCA_041751535.1 Aquaticitalea sp. | reverse complement strand
TAATAAGTATAGAACTGTGAAAGCAGGAACTATTGGTTCAGCCGATTATGAGAAAACCTTAAGCAAGTACAACCAAATTGCCCAACCAAAAGTGATTGATGTAAAACTGTTTGCAGATTTAGTGCCCGAAGAGCGTTCGGCCACCATAAAAACCACTTATATCATGGTCAATAAAACTAATGAAGTAATCGACTCATTGCATTTAAATTGGGGGCCTGAAGATTTGCTAAAGAAAAAAGTGAATTTTTTTAAAATCAATGGTAAGGCTCCAAAATTAGGGAAGCGTTATGAGGACTATGGTTATGAAATTTACGCTTTTGATCCACCTCTTCAGCCAAAAGATACCGTTACTTTAGAAATGGAGGTTTACGCATATTATAAAGGGTTTCCAAATGAAGGAACTGGCTCTACGATTGTCTATAACGGAACCTTTTTAAATAATGGTTTTTTTCCGTCGTTCGGTTACAGTTCACAATCAGAATTAACCAGCGATCAAGATCGAAAAAAATATGATTTACCTATCAAGGATTATCAATTACCAATCCAGACAGACCCATGGGGTGTGAGCAATCTTCTTTTTAATGATGATGCCGATTATATTACTTTTGAAGGCACAGTGAGTACGGCACCTAATCAAATCGCCATAATACCAGGATATCTTCAGAAGGAATGGGAAGAAAACGGAAGGAGATACTTTACCTACAAAATGGAAGGCGAAATGGATTTCTTTTATAATATCTCTTCCGCGGAATATGCAGTACATCGAGAAACTTGGATGGGCAAGAATGGTGATAAAGTGGATATAGAGATTTTTCATCATCCAAGCCATACTTACAATATCGATCGATTTGTAAAAGGGGTTAAAAAATCGATGGATTATTTCTCTGAAAATTATGGTCCTTACCAATATAGGCAAATGCGAATTTTAGAATTTCCAAGGTATTCAAGTTTTGCACAATCATTTCCAAATACAGTACCTTTTGCGGAGAGTTTTGGATGGGTAGGCGATTTTAGTGATCCAAACGATTTAGATTATGTGTTTACTGTCACATCTCATGAAGTGGCACACCAATGGTGGGGACATCAGATAACACCCTCTTCAACACGTGGCGCAAATCAAATTTCGGAGTCCATGGCAGAATATTCTTCATTGATGGTTATGAAACAGGAGTACGGGGTGGACGCCATGCAGAAATTTTTAAAAGAAGAATTAGATCGTTATTTACAAAGTAGAGCTAATGAAAGTAAGTTTGAAAAAACCTTATTGGATAATGATGACCAAGCATATGTTTGGTATCGAAAAGGCGGATTGATTCTCTACGGACTTCAAGATTTAATTGGGGAAAACAATTTAAACAGAGGTTTTAAAGCTTACACTGAAGCCGCTAGGTTTAGACAAGAAGCACCATTTACAACTACGATAGAATGGTACGATTATATAAAATCGGTAACTCCCGATTCTCTCAAATATTATTTGGAGGATAGTTTTGAAAAAATCACGCTGTATTCTAACAAAGTATCAAACGCAAGTTATAAAAAACTTAAAGACAATACCTACGAGGTAACCATTAAGGTGGAAAGTGCTAAAAATTATTTCGATGGAACGGGTAAGCTGTTAAAGGAGGGAACGCAACCCAATGTATTAGAAATAGGTATTTTTGATAATGACACCGTCAATTCACAAGGAATGACCATCAAATCTCCATTGGTATTGGAGAAAGTTTGGGTAAAACCAGGAAAATCAACCTATAAATATATTACAAAAAAATTACCCGTCAGGGCAGGAATCGACCCTTACAATAAAATGATCGACCGTATCCCTGATGATAATCTCAAAACTGTGGATAAAGTT
>JBGSXJ010000027.1:0-5408 GCA_041751535.1 Aquaticitalea sp. | reverse complement strand
AAAAAAAAAAAAAACGGAATATCCAAAATTTTAGTAAGAACATCCTTATTATCAACAACTTCCCAGTATACTTGACTTTCAAGAGCGTTTTACGGAAAAACCGTAATGAAATGGGCCTGTCTCGACAAAACTTTAACATTTGTGTAAGAAAATTAACCTATGCTAAAACTCCGCTTAATCTTGGGTAGTATATCCTCTAATTTTTCATGGAAGAAGACCAAACACACAACACCAAGGGGCGTAGCCCAAAAATCTTCATAGAAGATCACACCCGCAACAACCTAGGGGCGTAGCCCTGAAATCTTCATAGAAGACAACACGCGCAACAAACTAGGGGCGTAGACCTAAAATCTTCATAGAAGACCACACACGAAACAATCTAGGGCGTAGCCCTAAAATCTTCATAGAAGACCAAATACGCAACAACCCAAGGGGCGTAGCCCTGAAATCTTTGCTGCCCTAACCTTCTGTATGATACCATTCAAACACATATTTTACATCGTATTCAACCCCAAATTTTTCAAGTATCAACAAATATTCCTCTTTAAAGGATTGCTTCTTATGGTGTTCGGGTTGGTTCAACACATATTTGACCACCGCATCGATATGCGACTTGGAATATGTGAATGCCCCAAACCCATCTTGCCAACGGAATTTGCCCACAATGTATCTTTTCTCATTCAGCCATTTGGAAGAGCCGGATTTTACCTGTTCCATTAATTTTGATGGTGACATTGAGGGATGCATGCCTACAAACAGATGTGTATGGTCTGGATTGCAATAGATGGCATAGGTTTTACAATGATGGTTGGAGACAATGCCGCACATGACCTTTTCCAATTCATCCCTAAAGGATTCCTTGATGAGGTTTTCGCGTCCTTTTACTGAAAAAACAAATTGTATGTAGAGCTGTGTATAGGTGTTTGCCATTGTCTTTTGTTATGTCAGGGCTAACGCCCCTGATTATTTGTTGTTCATTTTTCTACGAAGATTTGTGGGCTACGCCCTCTTTTATTCTTTAAGAGGGAATTTTGCCCTAAGAAAATTTTAGGGCTGGGCCCTCGGTTCTATGTTTCGAAATTTAAACAATTTTACGAATATTTTAGGGCTATGCCATTGATTTTTAGATGTCAGGGCTAATGCCCCTAGTTTTTTGCTGTTGATTTTCTTCTACGATGATTTTAGGGCTACGCCCCTTTTATTCCGTAATAGGGATTTGTGGTCCTAAAAGGATTTTAGGGCTACACCCCTTAATTCTGTAAGATTTGGGGGCTACGCCCTCGGTTCTATATTCGAAATTTAAACAATTTTACGAAGATTTTAGGGATATGCCATTGCTTGTTGGATGTCAGGGCTAACGCCCCTAGTTTTTTGTTGTTCATTTTTTCTACATCTAGATCTAAACAAAAAACCTTGAGAAATCCGTAAGTGCCCTGTACCATGTTAACGCAATATCCCCAACAACAAATAATATAAAACATCTAACCGACCAACCAATCCTAAAATTGCTTATATTCGTAAAAGAACCTACTTGAATCTCTTTATTATGGTTCTTACATAAACACACAAATAAGTTAGCTTTCTTAAACGGATCTCACGGGGATATTACGGGTATGTCTCGGGTATGACGTATGGATTCCTTATGGATGATAGTCCTATAAAGACATAGTTAGGTATAGACCAAAAGGCATTTACAAAGTTTTTAGGACAGTCTCCAAAATACCCTTCCGCGTTGTCAAAACACGCACGGTAATTCCTAAAACACCCATAGTCGCAATTAAAAGAGGCGTGGTAATTTCTAAAACTCCCATGGTCATTTATAAAAGAGCCTTGGTCATTTATAAAACACCCATGATCTTTTCTGAAAGAGGCGTGGTCTTTTCTGAAAGAACCTTGGTCATTTCTAAAACACCCTCGGTCATTCCTAAAGAGCATATCACTTTTTTTGCCACATCAAAAAATGCCATCATAATCCCCAGTATCTTTTTACCTCCTCCCGATTGCTATCCGAATTCGGAGGGGTTAGGGGAGGATTAAAACTTCAACGTCACCCCCACCAAAAAATTAGTGGTCGCCTGCGGATAATAGCCCGTGCCTTCCACCGTAGTAATCGTTCCTGGAACCGAAAAATCATCGTCATAGGAAAAATAATAGCCATTAGAGACGTATTTTTCATTTAGGATGTTGTTCAACAATCCGGAGAAGATGATGGATTTGAAGAATGAGTTTCGATTCATTTCAAGAGGATTCTGCGTTCGTGGGAATGAGAGCTCATAGGTCACATTGAAATCATTCACAAAATAGCTGTCCAATTTTGAGACTTCAGACTCTATATTACTCATATATTGCTCGCCAACATATTTACTCAACACAGACATCTGTAAGTTAGACATCGGCTGATACACCAATGCATTTGCCGCAACGATTTCAGGAGAAAACGAAATATTCGTTTTGCCCAAGTTCACAACACTTCCATCAATAGAAGCAATCGTTTCCACATTTTTATTGGAGCTCAAGGTAAGGTTTGGTCGTACAGAAAAGTGATCGGTGAGTTGAATAGCGGCTTCCAATTCCAATCCCAGACGGTAGCTCTCGCCACTGTTGGTGCGTATGGGGTTGCCCACATTGTCGATATTGCCCGTCAGTACCAATTGTTCGTTATACAACATATAGTAAACGTTACTGTTAAATGTGAATTTATCGGTATTGTGTCGCCATCCCAATTCAAAGTCGTTTAGCTGCTCTGGTTTTACGGTCGCATTGTTTTCAAAATCATCACGGTTCGGTTCCCGATTGGCCCTGGCATACGAAAAATAAATATTGTTTCTGTTGTTCAATTCATAGGTGATCCCCGCTTTTGGGTTGAAGAAGCTGTAGTTTTCATCCACATTAAAAAGAAGTCTGTCGGAGGTTAATCCTGTGGTTTTGTAATCTACCAATCGCAGTTGCAAATCGCCATACAAACTGAACTTTTCATTTAATCTGTAGGTTGCTTTTGTAAAGACGCTGAAGTCGTTTTTTGTACCATTTCCTTGGTAATAGTTCTCACTGATTTCACTCTCGCTTGCAAAACGCGCCCAAATGATTTCGCCAAAATGATCGCCATCATAATGGCTGTACGAACCACCAAAGGTGAGATTGATACTCTCATCTTTGTAATTGGCAGTAGCAATCGCAACATAAAAATCATTGTCCAACCATCGGCGACGAATCAAGTCTGTTGTATTGATGGTTTCGCCTCCTATTTCAATGGGTGACAAATCATAATCCGAAAAATCTTCATCTTCCCTGTACTGCTCAAAAAAGCCACGGCCGTAGGTGTAATTTAAGGCGATGTTGGTGGACCATTGTTTGCTTAATCGTTCATTCCACAGCAATTGATAATGATCTTGCTTGTAATCATCCACCTCATTATCATGAAAACGGGTGTTTCCATTTTCATCCGTAAACATTCCGGATGGGTTAAAGGTTCGGTCATTTCTTAAAGTTTCTTCATCAATCCCATTCCAAGCCTGATAGGTCAATTCTGAACCACCAAACGTAATGGCCTTTATCAGCGTATTGTCGTCAACATAAGACGCCTGAAGAAAGTAGGATTTCAAATCGGAAGTTGCCCTATCAATATACCCATCGGACTTGATGTTGGATAAACGACCTGCTAGTTCTATATGGTCATTCAATAATCCTGTACTGAATTTTACAGTATGTTTTCGAGTATTATAGCTTCCAAAGCTATTTGAAATTTCGCCATGAGCTTCTTTGGAAACCGCATCTGTGAGCACATTGATACTTGCTCCAAATGCTCCTGAACCATTGGTGGACGTTCCAACGCCACGCTGCAGTTGCAAACTTTCTACCGACGAGGCAAAATCGCCCAAATTCACCCAAAAGGTTCCCAACGACTCGGCATCGTTGTATGGAATGCCATTGATGGTCACATTGGTCGATTGTGCATTGATGCCACGCACGCGGATTCCTGTGTAACCAACTCCAGCGCCAGCATCGGATGTGGTGACGACAGAGGGTAAAAAATTCAACAGAATAGGAATGTCCTGCCCTAAATTTCGTTTCTCCAAATCTTTTTTGGTAACATTGGAATGTGTAATGGGTGAAGTTGCATTGACTCGAATCGCTTTGACCAAGACTTCGTCGAGGGTTTCTCTTTTAGTTGAATCTTGTTGTTTTTCTTCTGGTGATTCCTGTGCATTTACAAGAAAAGGGAGCAATAGAATTGCCAAGAATGCGAATTTTGAAAAAGTGGTTTTCATCCGAAAAAATAAATTTTATCGAATAAAAAGAGGTCATTATTCTTTGTTGTTAATTGATTGTTTACCGAATTAATAGCGAAAGATTGCTTCGTCGTAAAAACTCCTCGCAATGACGTCATTAATTCAAAATTCCTAAACAGCATTACCTGTTCCAGGTTCAATGGGTATGATCTCAGCCCTTCGGAAGTTAGAAGTTAGAAGTTAGAAGTTAGAAGTCAAAAATGACTGCTCACTGAAAACTGCAGACTGCCAACTGAAAAGCACCCCTTTTTTGAGAACAGTGCAAAGGTAATTAACAATGGATAATTGACAATGAATAATTATTGATTTTTGATTGACCAACTGTAAACTATTAAATTGACAATATTTAATCCCGATAGTCATCGGGACTGCGACTGAAAACTCACTCTAACTCCGGTGGTTTTCTGTTGCTCTTTTTTTCAGAGATTTTGCGTTTGCCTTTGAGTCTTTTTTTTACGACGGATCTGGGTACTTTGGTGGCAACCCGCTCTTTTGGTATGATCAATCCTTCTTTAATGAGATCCAAAAAACGTTGGATGACCAGGGTTTTGTTTTTGTGTTGACTTCTGCTTTCCTCACATTGCATCAACAGCACATTGTCTTTAGTGAGTCTATTGGCAATGGTTTGTTTTAGTAATTCCTTTTCCTGATCAGACAGACCTAAAGAGTTCTCCAAATCAAAGATCAGTTCTACTTTGGAAGCTACTTTGTTGACGTTTTGACCCCCAGCCCCAGAACTTCTAACAGCTTTAAATTGCAATTCATTAAGCAACACATCTTCATTCATTTTATTTGATTTGATGGGTTGGTTTTAGCAAATCAGTGACTGTTTTTACAGGGTTGAAAGTAATCAACGGCACTTCCACAAATAACGTGTTCCAGCTTGCCATGCTTCCATTCCATAACCCGGGAAGTTCAAGCGCTTTTATGTCTTTCCCGACATTGGTTTTCATAGTAATGAATGCTGTTTTGAGATCAACATATTTTGATAAGTCAAATTTGCCTCCTTTGTGATTTTTGACACCACAAACCACATCGACAGGATTAAAGTGGGTAGCGTTTTTAAGAATGTCCTTTTGATTTTTGTTTTTTTTATCAACTTGGGCAGATTCAACAATT
>JBGSXJ010000026.1:0-2817 GCA_041751535.1 Aquaticitalea sp. | reverse complement strand
GATTTTAAACTCGAATTAAATCAGGTCAGCTATCATGTTACTAATAAAGTAAGGCCTATTTTATCTAACATCAATCTAGAAATTAAAGCCAACACAAGTTTATTAATTAAAGGAGAAAATGGGTCAGGAAAGTCGAGTCTGTTGCGTATGATTGCTGGCGTCATTACACCCACAAATGGGAGTTTGTTCCTCGGATTATTCTCGTTGGAAAATATCCATATCAATTATTATCGATCTCATATAGGAATGTCCCTTTTGGATGAGACGCCTTTTGAAGGCACTATTCGTGAGAACATCACATTTGGTAATCTTGAAATTATGGATGAAGCAATTTTTTGGGCCATAGAAATTGTAGGACTGCGTGAATTCATAAAAGAGCAACCCAAAGGATTAGAGACTATTTTGTATCCTAACGGACAACGTATGTCTTCCACCATTGCCAAGAAAATTATATTGGCCAGGGCAATTGTTAAAAAGCCAAAGTTGCTCATTCTAGAAGATCCTTTGGATCAGTTTGAAGAGTCGGAGGCCAATCGAATTATCAAATTTCTCACTCAACCATCAACTGGATGGTCTTTGGTAATGGTCAGTCAAAATCCACGATGGGAAAAACATTTTGCACATACCATAGAATTAAACGAGGGACAAATTATTTCACAAACCTAACCATGCTAAACATCTCACACAATAACGTCAATAAAATTTTCGACATGAAAACATTCAAGTCGGGAAATAAGGTGCTGCAAGTTCACTATTTTAAGAATTTTAATCGGTTGTTAATCGGCTTTACCATTTTTTGCTTTATACTTTTATTTTTGCCTTGGACCCAGACCATTACCGGAGCCGGTCAAGTAACGACTTTAAAACCAGACCATAGACCACAAACCATTCAGTCGCCCATTCCAGGTCGTATTGAAAAGTGGTTTGTACAAGAAGGTGATTTTGTGAGAAAAGGAGATACCATTTTAGAAATTTCGGAGGTTAAAAGTGAATTCTTTGATCCTAATTTAGTGTCCCGTACCAATGAACAAATTCAGGCAAAGTCAGGATCTGTAAAATCATATGGAGAAAAAGTGAAAGCATTGGAACGTCAAATAATTGCGCTTAATTCTGAAACTATTTTAAAATTGCAACAAGCAGAAAACAAATTAATTCAATCGCGATTAAAGGTCAAAAGCGACAGTATAGAGCTCGAAGCAGCCAAAACAAATATAAATATTGCACAACGTCAGTACGACCGAACCGTGGAGCTTCAAAATGAAGGGTTGAAAGCCGTTAAAGATGTTGAAGAAAAGCGTTTAAAATTGCAGGAGACACAAGCAAAGTTAATTTCCCAAGAAAATAAGTTGCTTGCCAGTATCAACGAGGTCATCAATGCACAGGTTGAAATTTCTAGTGTACGAACGTCGTATAGCGATAAAGTTTCCAAAGCCGAAAGCGACATGTTTACGGCGCAATCGAGCCAATTTGATACTGAAGCACAAGTGAGCAAGCTCGAAAATGAATCGTACAATTTTGAAATACGAAGTAACATGCTATATGTCAGAGCGCCTCAAGATGGTTATATCAATAAAGCATTGCTAGGAGGAATTGGAGAAACCTTTAAGGAAGGCGAACAGTTGGTTGGTATCATGCCGGCAGACTATAATCTCGCGGTAGAAACTTATATTCGGCCCATCGATTTGCCGTTGCTTCATATTGGGGAAAAAGTGAGGGTTCAGTTTGATGGCTGGCCTGCAATTGTTTTTAGTGGTTGGCCAAATGTATCTTATGGAACCTATGGGGCGCAAGTGGTGGCTATTGAAAATTTTATAAGCGCTAACGGTAAATATCGAGTGCTTTTAAAACCTGACAGTTCCGACAATGAATGGCCAAAAGAAATTAGAGTAGGTTCTGGTGCTTACACAATGGCCCTGTTGGATGATGTACCAATTTGGTTCGAATTGTGGAGAAAGATTAATGGTTTCCCACCTAATTATTATCAACCGCAAACTAACATATCTGATGTCAAGAAATAAGTTATTTCTATTGAGTTTTGCACTGTGGATTGGAATGTTTTCTGTAGCGGCGCAAACAGAGGATGACACTGTGCTGCGGTTTGATGAGTATTTGGGATACGTTAAAAAATTCCATCCAATTGTTAAACAAGCCGAATTGATTATTGATGAAAGCCAAGCCAATTTGATGAAGGCGCGCGGGGGTTTTGATCCCAAAGTGGAAGTCGATTATGATCGAAAAGTATTCAAGAATACCGAATACTATGATAAATTAAATTCATCATTTAAAATTCCAACATGGTATGGCATAGAGCTAAAAGCTGGTTTTGAAGAGGCCGATGGGCTGTATCTCAATCCTGAAAATTACGTGCCAGACCAGGGTTTATATAACGCTGGAGTTTCATTTTCTGTTGCGCAAGGGTTTTTAATCAATGTGCGGATGGCAGCACTGAAGCAAGCAAAATTCTTTAGGGAACAAGCAAAAGCCGATAGGGATATTTTGGTAAATACAGTGCTGTACGATGCCTCCCTTGTGTATTTTAATTGGTTGCAAGCTTATAACGAAACAATGATTTTTGAGGATTTTTTGGTCAATGCCAAAATGCGGTTTGAAGGCGTAAAACGAAATGTAGATGTAGGCGAAATGGCTGCAATCGATTCCATTGAAGCCAGAATTGTCGTAAACGACAGAAAACTAAATTTAGAAAAATCGAAAATAAAATTGCTAAAGGCCAAACTTGAATTGTCCAACTATTTATGGTTGGAAAATAACATTCCTGTAGAATTGCAAGATGGCGTCAATCCGGATGTAGAGAGTGAA
>JBGSXJ010000025.1:0-22210 GCA_041751535.1 Aquaticitalea sp. | reverse complement strand
GATTATGAATATGTCGATGATGTGAATACCGACAGTATTGTGGATGTGACGGTCAATGGCATATTGAACAATCTCGATCCGCATTCTACCTATATTCCAAAGAGCGAAATGCAGCGTGTGACGGATAATATGAAAGGCGATTTTATTGGTATCGGCGTAAGTTTTTATACTTATAAAGATACGATTGCCGTTATTAGGCCAGTAGAAGGTGGGCCGAGTGAAAGAGCCGGAATACGAAGTGGTGACCGGATTATTATGGTCGATAACGATTCTATTTTTGGTAGAGAATGGAGTAATGACGCCATAATTTCAAAGCTGAAAGGTGAAAAGGACACTAAAGTTAATTTAAAAATTTTTAGAAAAGGGGAAGGCAAGCTTTTGGCATTTACTGTAAAACGGAGTGATATTCCTATTAAAAGTGTGGATGCGGCTTATATGCTGACGCCAGACATGGGATACATTAAAATCAATCGATTTGCGGAATCCACTTATAAGGAATTTAAAAAAGCCCTCGATCGCTTACAAGATGAAGGTGCCACGAAGTTGACATTGGACTTGAGGGATAATCCGGGTGGATTTTTGGGTATCGCGGAGCAGATTGTGGACGAATTTTTGGAGGATGACAAACTGATTTTGTTCACCAAAAACAAATCGGGTAAAATTGAAAAAAGCTATGCCACCCGAAAAGGTGATTTTGAAGAAGGCGAAGTGTTTATTTTGATTAACGAAAATTCGGCATCTGCTAGCGAAATTGTTGCGGGTGCATTGCAAGACAATGATAAAGGCACCATTGTAGGCCGTAGAAGTTATGGAAAGGGATTGGTGCAACGTGAAATGGCGCTTGGAGATGGCAGTGCCGTACGTTTGACGGTGTCACGTTACTATACACCAACAGGACGCTCTATACAGCGACCTTATGAAAACGGTAAAAGTGAAGACTACTATAATGATTACTATAAACGTATGAGTAGAGATGAGCAGAATGTTGAAGCGAACATTCAGATGGCAGATTCTTTGCGATTTGTAACGCCCAAAGGCAAAGTGGTGTATGGAGGAGGAGGAATCATTCCGGATATTTTTGTACCTATGGATGCCAGTATTCAAAACGAGACGCTCAATTATATTAAGAGTCGCGGCTATATCAGCTATTTTGTTTTTGAGGAACTCGATAAGGATCGGTTGGCGTTTAATGGCGTTGAAAAAAATGATTTTATCAAAAATTTTCAAGTGAGCGATGATATCGTGGTACGTTTTCAGGAGTATTTAAGTGAGAAGGAAAGGGTGAACATCACTTTTGTCGCCTATAACGCCGAAATGAAACAACTTATAAAGGCTTACTTGGCAGAACAGCTTTATGGAAGGGCTGCCTATGAAGAAATCATAAACACTACAGATGATATGATTGAGGAAGTGATATTGTTGAGTAGGGCGAATTCGACAGGCTTTTAATCAAATGGTTTTATTTTTCTTATCAGATAACCACGCTTAATAGTTTAGAGATAAGAGGAAAATTCAAAGTCGTCATCAAAAAACATTTGTGAGATTTCAGTTTGTAAGTACAGCGCTTCAATTTCTACAATATCATTAATAAACATTCTCTTCAGAAATCATTTTATAGACATTATGACGTATCCGATTCGACTTCTTAACTATTAAAAATCATTACATCATTAAATAATTTTTGAAAGATATTTCGATAAAAAAGAGATATTGAGACTGTATATCAGCATTATATATTTATTAACAAAAATTTAAGTTCATTATAAAATATATAATTTTTTTGTCTAAAAAAAATATTATTTTTAATTAATGTGTTAAAAAAATAAACGCTCTGTTTTAATACATATCTTTGCCTAGTTGAAATACCTAAATTTCTTCTTTACCCCCCCCAAATCATGAATAGAATTTTACTATTGGCAACTTCGGTTGTATTAATGTGTTTTACTAGCCTAACACATGCCCAGGCACCAGTGCTCGGTGAATCTGCTAGTTTTGCCCTTTTCTCATCAGATGGCGCAGTCAGCAATATTGGCGCACCACAACTTACGCTCATTACAGGAAATGTAGGGACCCAAAATGGTCCGAATAACAATTTCGGTAATGTTGACGGGGTTATGCATAATGCCGACGGCACCACTGCTATAGCTTCAGCGGACCTAATCCTTGCGTCAAATCAACTAGCCGCTGCGACTCCTACTGATTTTCCAGCCCCACTTTTAGGGAATGGACAGGTACTTGAACCAGGAACCTATTCTATAGGAGAGGTCACTACATTAGATGGTATTTTGACATTAGATGGCCTAAATGATCCCAACGCTGTTTTTATTTTCAAAATAGGAGGCGCTTTTTCTACTACGTCTGGATCACAGGTTGTGTTGATCAATGGCGCTCAAGCATGTAATGTCTTTTGGAGAACTATAGGTCTTATTGATATTGCTACCATGACCCAAATGAGAGGCACTCTTGTTGCGGATAATGCAGCAATTGTTATGGGAGTTGGCGCTTCGTTAGAAGGACGTGCACTTGCTGTTAATGGTGCTGTTACAGTGCAAGATGTTACGGTTACTATACCGCTTGGTTGTGGAACTCCGCCAAATTTGGGACCAATAGCTCCGCAATTAAATTCAGTGGTTTGTTACGCTATCTTTACAGGAAACGAAGATGTTATGAATGCTGGCATTTCAAATGTAGTTGGTGATGTTGGAACCAATAATGGCGCCACTACAGGTTTTCAGGATGAAAATGTTGACGGAACGATCCATGAGAATCCAGATACATCAACTCAACAAGCTTCGGTTGACCTTAACAACGCTCATGCTTACCTTACTGCCCTTCCTGTGGATATCGAATTACTTTATCCTGCTCTTTTTGGAAATGATCTTGTGCTGACGCCTCATACGTATTTGTTGAATGCAGCTACTGTTCTAACTGGGACTGTATATTTAAATGCCCAAGATAATGTCGATGCGGTTTTTGTAATTAAAATTGTTGGAGCATTGACTACTAGTGTTTCTGCTGCCGTAGTACTACAAAATGGAGCTCAAGCTAAAAACGTTTTTTGGATAATTGAGGGTGCAACAACCCTAAATAATGATGTTGATTTTAGAGGAACCCTAGTTAATACCGGAGGAATCATATTGAATACTGGCGTAACTATAGAAGGTCGCGTGTTAGCTACCACCGGAAGCATCACTACTACGGCAATCGATGCGCAAATGACACCAGGTTGTGAAACTTTGAGTATTGGTGAAAACACCACTACAACGAAATCAGCTCATTTTTATCCAAATCCTTTTACATCTACATTGAGTGTGAAAATGGATGATTTTGATTCAGCTGAACTTACTATTTATAATTCATTGGGCGTACTGGTTCTAAAAACAACAATGTCAGGAACTACCACGACTATTCCAACGAACCTTTCATCTGGTATTTACTTATACAGATTAAATGGTAAAGATGGTTCTGTACAGAGTGGAAAACTTATTGCAAACTAATATTACTCTCATTTTTATAGAAAGCTCTGCCAATCAGCAGAGCTTTTTCTTTTTATAGAATTAAAGCAATTCAGAATATACTTAAGATTTACACACTAGACTACTGCAGGAGATTTTACAATCCAAATATGATAGGAATTGCGTTTTTTTTAGTAGGATATGTTTTCAGGCTGATGGAGGTAAATACAAAGGCAAGAATAAAGTTGTGAAGTAAAAGTCCGCTCACGAGTATCAAGGGGTCAACATCACTTTTGTCGCCTATAATGCCGAAATGAAACAACTTCTAAAGGCTTTCTTGGCAGAACAACTTTATGGACGGGCTGCCTATGAAGAAATCATTAATGCGACAGATGATATGATAGAGGAAGTGATAGTGTTGAGTAAGCTATAGTTTAGATTTTATCATGCACATGCGCATCTATCCCATCATTCCATAGCGTTAAAATATCGGTTGCCACTTGTGCGCCACTGCCACTTGCAATGGCAAATTGACTTCTCCAACCAGCCAAAGTTCCTGCAACATAGAGTCCGCCGTCGATTTTATGATCCTCGTTTTTTAACCAGATACGTTCTTTTGCGGCAACGGCTCTTGGATGTGGTGCAATGTAAGGTTCCAATCCTTTTATAAACATCAAGTTGGTATAACCAACTGCCACAATCACAAGTTTGGCGCTAAAGGCTGATTTGTTGGTATGGACGGTGAAGCCATACTCTGTTTTAATGATTTCGGTAACTTTCTCGCCTTCAATTTGATCGACATGTGGATAGATATCAGTCAGTTGTGCTTTTCCACTTTCCAATATGGATTGTCCTGTAGTTCCTGGCGCCAATCCCAACACATTATTAAACAACGCCGTTTGCAAATGAGAGCTTCGTTGATGCACGATAATGCCGATATTTTTGCCCTGCGCATATGGTTTGCTTTTGGCTGAACCTAATACCAATGCACAAGATAATCCGGCCGCTCCGCCACCAATTATGATAGCGTCGTATTTCAATTTCGTTGCTTTGAAAGTGTTTCGATGCGTTTGGACGTATGCAATATCAGCAGTAAAGCAATTGCGCATAATGACGCTAGAATCACGATTAGGGCAATCATGCTTTCGCCTTCAAAAAGGGCATTAAAATTGAGTTTGGTCGCATTAAAAATAATGAGCCCCAATGCGATGACTGAAAAAATAATGGTTGCAATTTTCATAATAAATATATTAAGAGATTTCAAACAAGGCCTTGATATTATAGGCAAACAATTTCACCGCAATCGCCAGTAAAATAACCCCAAATACCTTTCGGATAATATTGATACCGCTTGGCCCAAGAAAACGTTCAATCTTTGAGGACGTTTTTAAGACTATAAAGATAACAACAACATTCAACAAAACCGCGACAATGATATTTTCTACTGAAAATTCCGCACGGAGAGACAGTAAAGTGGTTAAACTTCCAGGGCCTGCAATTAGAGGGAAGGCCAGTGGGAATACGGTTGCAGTAACAGTTGCAGCGTCGTCGTGTTTATAAAGTGTGATGCCAAGCGTCATTTCCAAAGCAATAAAAAACAAAATAAAGGCACCTGCCACTGCAAAGGAATTGATGTCAATACCTATAAGCGACAAAATATTTTGACCCAAAAACAAAAATGTGATAAGTATTACACCAGCGATGATGGAAGCTTTGCCACTTTCAATATGACCAAATTTTTTACGTAAATCAATTATAATGGGAATATTCCCGACAATATCAATAACAGCGAAAAGTACCATAAATGTGGTAAATATTGCCTTAAAATTTAGTTCCATAATTGCACTCGTTTAATTTTTTGCAAAAGTAGCTCATTAATAATGATTTGAAGCGTTAAATAACAGTTAACTTTAGGTGCTTTTACCGAGAGTTTCAATTAGGAATTTCGATAGTATAGTTTGGCAATATCGACAACTAGTTTTAAATTAATATAAATTTACGTACATTTATAATGTTTAAAACCAACCATATACGTACCGATTGATCAGAGTTTTACATTTTAAGATTTTTCTGTTTGCAATATCTTCGTTCTATACTTGGAATCTCGGCGCACAATCTAAAATCACGTTTAGGCAACTTTCAGTTAAGGAAGGACTTTCTCAAAACAGTGTTATCTCAATAGCTCAAGATTCTACTGGCTATTTGTGGTTGGCAACACAAGATGGCCTGAATAAATATGATGGCCAAACCTTCAAAAAATATGAGTTTCTATTTACAGACATCACCAATTATGAGTATAGTGATTTAGGCAAGATCTATCGTGACAAAGAGGATAATCTATGGATTGTACCAAGTTCAAATATTCCGCATAAATACGATCAAAAAACTGATAAATTTTTGCCAATGCTAGCTTTGAAGGATGTGAGTTTTGTGTTTCAGGACGCACAATTAACCTTATGGTTTGGCACCTATGAAAATGGTCTGTATAGAAAAGACCGCACTTCAGGACAAATCGATCAGATTATAACACCCGAGATAAGCAATAAAATTTATACCATTACCGAAGATCATTCCGGGAAATTATGGATTGGTTGTAAAGGAAAATTAATTTCCTATAATTTAATCAGCCGTCAAATAAACACTTTCAAGCCCGATTTAGACGAGACTGTTCACTTTGGAAGTATTGCCTTTAATTTGAATAACGATATTTATGCCGGTAGCTTTGGACAAGGGGTTTGGGTAAAACCTCAGAGTGGAGATCAATTTAAAGTTTTTGACACACTTAAATTCAACACATCAAATAATCTTGAAAATTTGTATGTGATGTCTTTATTTATTGATTCTAAAGAAAACTTGTGGGTTGGTACTTATGGGAGTGGCCTGTTTAAAGTAAATTTCAAGGAGGCTCTTATAAGGCAATTTACGGAAAAAAAGAATAATCCCAAAACCATTCATTACAACGACATTCTATCAATTTATGAGGACCTTTCGGGCGTGATGTGGTTTGGTACAGATGGCGCGGGTGTAAGTTACTACGATGAATACCTCGATAAATTTAATTATTACACGAACTCCATAACACCGGAAAACATTAATATAGATGTAGTGAGGTCGCTTGTTACAGATGCCAATGGCAATGTTTGGATAGGCACAAGTGGCAAAGGATTAACAAAATTTAATTTATTGGATGAAAGCTGGAAAACCTATTTAGAATCAGATCAATCTTTTGGTCTGGCTTGCAATAGAATAATGAGTTTGTTTACCGATAGAGATCAAGAAATTTGGATTGGCTCGCAAGGTGGCGGTTTGCACATTATGGATAAAAATGAACGCATTGTTCAATACAAAAATCATCCCATTTCGCCTGTAAATGTTAACACTATTTGGAGAATTCATGAAGATTATAATTCTAATAAATGGCTGGCTACGGGTCAAAAAGGATTGATTCGGTTTGATAAAAACAAAGGTGTTTTGCAATCCTTTTCAAAGGAACAAGGCAATCTACCTAGTGATAACATACGAGTTGTGATAGATGCTGAACCTGGCTTTTTGTGGTTGGCCACAGATGAACGTCATATTTTAAAATTAAACACTACAACAGGAACGTATGAAGATTTTAGCAGAATTTTATTTCAAAATCAGGCTCAAGTACAACACAATTATGCAATAAAAACATTGTTGTATCAAAACAATCAAATCCTTTGGATTGGCACTGCGGGCAATGGCTTAATGGCTTTGGATTTAATTACCCAAAAGCTTTATAATTATTCTATTGAAGAAGGCTTGGCCAATAACGTTATTTATGCGGTCATGCCTGACCAAAACGGCAATTTTTGGTTGAGTTCCAACAAGGGGATTTCAAGATTTACACCACCAAAAACCTGGGATGAGGAGTCTGAAATCACCAATTATACCAGTTACGACGGTTTATCTATAGAGTTTAATACCGGCGCTTACCATACCGCTAAAAATGGCGATATTTACTTTGGTGCATTGGACGGATTTTACTGGTTAAATCCTTTAGAAATTAAGAACAATGTTGACCCGCCTAAAACCGTTTTGTCGATTTTAGAAGTGAATAATACTGAGATGGATTTTTCAGAAAAGTTGACTTTAAAAGCATTTCAGAACACCATTACATTTACCTTTTCCAGTTTACAGTTTTCACTGCCACACAAAAATTATTTTTCATATAAATTAGAAGGTTATGATGAAGATTGGAGCATCGCTTCAAATATCAATTTTGCGAGATATACAAATTTGCCTGCTGGCAACTATACATTCAATGTACTGTCCAGTAACTACGACAGTATTTGGAATAAAACACCTACTCAATTTTCTTTTAGGATATTAAAGCCCTGGTATTCAAGTAATACAGCATTTTTAATTTATACACTGCTAACCTTTTTAGCCGCCTTTTTAACTTACACCTATTTTAAAGTGCGATGGCAAATGCAAATGGAGTTAAAGGTTGAGCATGATAAGACAGACCGATTAAAACAGTTAAATGATTACAAAACCAAATTGTACACTAATTTATCGCATGAGTTTAGAACACCATTAACCTTAATCTCTGCGCCAGTTAAAAAGCAATTGCAGAATAAGCACCTCGACCATGAGACGCGAGAAGATTTAATGTTGGTCGATAGAAATGCCAACCAGTTGTCTGGATTGGTAAATCAACTTCTTGAACTATCGAAACTCGAATCGGGATTTATAAAATTGAAGATTTCCCACGACAATATCGAACTATTTTTATATTCAGTAGTGGCGTCCTTTGTGCCTTTGGCAGTTCAGAAATCCTTAAAATTTACTACTAATATCCAAGTGAGTCAATTTGCCTGGTATGATGCTGATATTCTCGAAAAAATCATAAATAATCTACTATCAAATGCCGTAAAATACACTCCAAAAGGAGGTAAAATTATTTTTAATTCTGAGATAAGATCCGGTGAATTGATGCTTTCGGTTGAAAATGATATTAGTGAAATTAAAGAGCAAGAACTCTCAAAAATATTCGATCGTTTTTATCAAATCGATTCTAATAACGAAGGCTTCGGGATTGGTCTTTCTCTAATTAAGGAATTGGTAATACTTAATAAGGGCACAATTAATGCCGAATATTTAAACGACAATGCCATTCACTTTCTGGTGAATTTGCCAATTGAAAAAGAAATATTTAACACTACAGAAATTCATGAACCTACTCCTCAAGAATTAACACACAAGCTTTCAAAAGAGGAAAACCCATCGAAGCAGTTGTCAGAAAAAGGAATAATTCTTATTGTAGAAGATAATTCAGAAATGCTTCATTTTTTAACCAGATTGTTCGAGCAAAAATATAAAGTCATTAAGGCGCGCAATGGTAAGGAAGGCATTAACAGTGCTTTTCAACACATTCCTGATGTTATTATATCGGATGTCATGATGCCAAAAACCGACGGTATAACACTTTGTAAAATCTTAAAGAATGACGAAAAAACATCCCATATCCCAATTATATTGCTCACTGCAAAAAGTGGTGAGGAGAACGAATTAATTGGCTTAAAAACCGGTGCAGATGATTATATTTTAAAACCTTTTAATCCTGAAAAAATTCAGATTAGAGTTCAAAAACTCATCGAAATAAGAAACAATCTCAGAATGCGCTATCAGCAGTCTGTTTCTTTAAAACCACAAGATATCGCCATTACCGCAACCGACGAGAAGTTTTTAAATAAACTTCAGCAAATATTAGACGAGCAGCTTGTGGACCCAGAATTTAATGCGGATTATTTCAGCAAAGAAATTGGTATGAGCCGAATGCAACTTCATAGAAAACTAACAGCACTAACGGGTTTAAGCACTACCGCGTTTATAAAATCTCAGCGTTTAAAATACGCTATTGTGTTAATTCAAAATTCAAATGCCACCATCGCAGAAGTGGCGTATTCATCTGGTTTTAATTCCCCATCTTATTTTACCAAAAGTTTTAAGGACACCTATGGGAAATCGCCATTAGATTACTTTAACGGGAAGTAAATTTTATTATGTCCTTTATTTTATAGGCTTCTAGATTATACAACTACAGATTTAAATTTTAAGACTAGAACACCTAATCGTTCTGGTTTTTTTATTGACTTAGGGGCCAACTTTTTAGAGACCTAATTCTATAACTGTTTTTTCCAGAGCTACTTATTAATCGATACCAGGGTAAAAACATTCCAAATGTTACATATGTTATAGCATTTGTTACATAAGTGATAGTCTAATCAATCCCTTTAACAAACCTTTGTATCAATGGGTTATATTGTTGTTAACCTCTAAAATAAACTAGTACAAAATTCAAAAAACACCTAGATAATAAATAATACACTTATGAAAACAAAATTAAGCTCAATAGTAATTCTAATTTTTATGCTATTTACAAACAATGCAGAAGCTCAATTCTTAAAAAAATTAAAAAAGAAGGTTGAAGATCAGGTTGAGCAGACAGTCATCAATAAAACTGCTAATGAGGCAGCTGAAAAAACCAGCAAATCAATGGATAAAGTGTTTGATCCAAACTTTGGCGGTGGTAAAAAAGGTAAAAAAGTAATACCACAAAATTTGCCTGATAGCTTCAGTTTTGACTACAAATATCAGATGACAGTTACCACATCCGAAGGTGATATGAAAATGGATTATTTCCTAAAACCAGACATGCCTTATTTAGGGGTTTCAATGAATGTTGGTCCACAAATGTTTATGGTGATGGATGGTGGAGAGAACATCAATTATATGTTTATAGATTCTGGAGGAAATAAAATATGCACGGCAACTTCGTTGGACATATCAGATGATTTGGATGATGACCTCAATGACCTTGAGAATTATACCATCACCCCCTTGCCAAATAAAACATATTTAGGTTTTGATTGTGAAGGCATGCAGATGGAAAATGATGACTATGTATTCATTATGTATTACACCAACGAAGCGGAAGTGAGTTTTAATGATGTTTTTAAATCTGATCCTAAACGAATTCCATCGGCTTTATTGAGCCATTTTGAAAAGAATCAAAATGCCTTGATGATGTTCATGGATATGAAAGACAAGAAAAACAAAGGCAAGAAAAACACGTCAGGTACTATGGAGTGTACGCTGTTAGAAGCCACCAATTTTCAGTTCAATACTGCCGGTTATACTGCAATGTAAAAGTTAACATATGAGACTTACTAATTCTTTGATTGCCATCTCTGTGTCGCTACTAATATTTAGTGTCAAAATTTGGGATGCAGCAGATAGCAAAAACATTGATTATCAAGGTTCAGGTTTATATTATTTGAAAGCTAAAGTAGATGGAAAATGGATTGAATTTAACCAAGATAGTGAGCTTAGCTTCAACTTTGGACCATTTATAGACATTATTTACGACGGCGTTATTAATGCTTCAAATTTGGATTCAGGAGAACAATCAATTATAAACAGTATTACCATTATGATCAGGCAATCAGGCAAAATTGAGGTAGGAAGCTACTCGGGAGGCATTCCATTTGAATATGGTTTTAAAGGTGTCACCATGTCTTATACGGATTCGCATAGTTCAGCAATGTATGTTACCGACCTCAACAGACCACAGTCCTTTTTAAAAATCAGCGAATTAACGGACACCTTTATAAAAGGAACTTTCTCTGGAGAATTGGTTAACATCATGAGCAAGTCGAAAATCTCAATCACGGATGGCGAATTTTACATCCGAAGCAATCCATACTAACAACATATTTTATGAACATTTAATCTTTATTACAGATGAAATCAACACTTAAAACCTGTTTTGCAACATTCGTAATGTGCTACGGAATGCATTTAAACGCACAACTCTCTATTTATGGCAATATCGATAACTGGACAAATGGTACTGCTATGCTTGCTCATTCTGACATGTTTACTGGAAGCCTCGAAAATTGGGGTACTATTGATGATTCAGGTGTTTTGACCATAAGATTGGAATACGACTATATGGACATTTTTAAGAAAAAGGCCGAAGAAGCTCAAAAGGAAGCGCCAAGCGGATGGACCATGAGTTATAAAACCATTGGAGACTCCTTTGTATGCAGCGGTTTTGAAAATCCACTTCAGTATGAAAATGATGACACTACAATTACGGGAGTTCCAGAACTAATTATTGTAAGTAAAGATGGAACCACAGAATACGGTACTTTATTCACGGTAAGCAATCCTGCTATTGCAAAATGGTTGTATAGCTATGGTAACGATAATCCTACTACAGGCTATTATATAGAGTGGTATTATGTGGAAAAAGAAGCCTCCGTATCAGGTGACTGTGTCAGATCGACTTTAACGGGAGTTGGAGATGAAGAGTATGATGATACTACTGCGTATGATTTAAAACTAGAAGAAGGTTGGAATATGGTTAAATACGAAATAACCGAGGTCTTTAATTCCGAAAGCGGTAAAGTTTATCCTTTAAAAACTAATGTAAGTGTCGTTAAATTTTTACCGGAAGATTTGCAATGGGTCATATTAAGAAATGATTGAGAGTTCCTTTACATGCTCGTAAATCTCAATATTCAAATCAGAATCAATGAAATTTAAAAACACATATGGCATTCTAATGATCACGTTTTTCTTATGCGGATGTAATAACCACAAGGCTATTGAAAAGGTAGATCGTTTTGAATCGTCTACTATAAATAATGAATCGCTTGAAGAACTGGCGACTAAAAATCTGCTTAATTCCCAAGAATTAATCAGGTTACTTCCAGCCAAACTACAAGGAATGCCTTTGATAAACACAGAGCCAAATGGAAAACAGACCATCATTGGAACCTACAGCAACCATGCCGACCCAAATTATACAAGTACTGCCATAATCTTTACGTTGGTGGATGGTGCTGGCGATATCGGATTAAAGCACATAAAAGCCATACACAACTTATTGAATCAAGACCTAAACCAATCTTCAGATAAAGGATGGGTTAAGACCACGATTCACAATCAACAAAAAATTATGGTAAAGGAACAAACCAAGACTGAAAACACAGGCATAAAATCAACTGTGACTTCCAGTATCGATATGATAAAAAACCATCGATTTCACATAAATCTCACAGCAAGACATTTGCCAGGCAACCAATTAATAAGGGCAATTGATGAGGTGACAAACCTTTCATTCCCAGAATAAAAACAAAAACACATGAAAACAAAATTTACATTTTTAGTACTCATTTCAATTTGGCTCGCACAGCCATCACAAAGTCAAGATTTTATAACGGAGTGGACTTTTCCTTCATCCGCCACACAAATACGGTTTAATGCCTTAACAGTTGATGGGCCTGTTAACTATACATGGTCTGCGAGTCCTTCAGGCAATAGTGGTTCTGGGAGTTTTACTCGAGCTACCGCTGGTTCTGTTAACATTGGCAGTTTAACTATATCTGCTGGGGATGTAGTCACTTTGAGCATGGCATCAACAAATTTAAGAAGATTTTATATAGATAATGGATCCGACCGTATGCGTTTAACTGATCTTACCCAATGGGGTGCAGTACCATGGTCGAGTATGAATAAAGCCTTTTTAGGATGTGAAAATCTTCAAATTTCAGCCACCGATGTGCCTGTTTTATCAAATGTAAGTGATATAACACTAATGTTTCGTTATTGCATAACCCTAGATGGGCCTGCTAACATTAACAGTTGGGATACATCCAATGTTAACAATATGTCTAACATTTTTGAAGACGCTTCAGCCTTCAATCAAAATATAAGTAGTTGGGACACATCCGCGGTTGTCAACATGAATTCAATGTTTTCACATGCTACGACTTTTAATCAAAATATTGGAAACTGGAATACTTCTGCAGTTACCAATATGCGCGCCATGTTTGCAAATGCAACAAGTTTCAATCAAGATATTGGTAATTGGAATACGTCAGCAGTTACCAATATGCGAGACATGTTTGCAAATGCAACAAGTTTCAATCAAGATATTGGTGATTGGGAAACTTCTGCAGTGACCGATATGCGTACTCTGTTCTATAATGCCACCAATTTCAATCAAGATATTGGGAATTGGAATACATCCATAGTTACTGATATGGCTTCTATGTTTGCTCAAGCCTCATCCTTCAATCAAGATATAGGCAGCTGGAACACAGCTAATGTCACTATTATGGATAGCATGTTTGCTCAAGCTGTATCCTTTAATCAAGATATAGGAAGTTGGAACACCGCAAATGTGACAAACATGGCATTTATGTTTTCTCAGGCTATAGCTTTCAATCAAGATATAAGTAATTGGAATACTGCCTCGGTGACTGATATGAGTGGAATGTTTGAAGATACGCTTTACAATCGAGATATAGGGAGTTGGAATACAGGGTCGGTCATCGATATGAATATTATGTTTCTCAATGCCCCTAGCTTCAATCAGGATATAGGTAATTGGAACACATCATCGGTTATTGATATGAGTGGAATGTTTGCGAACGCCACCTCCTTCAACCAAGATATAGGAAATTGGGATACGTCTTCAGTTAACAGCATGTTAAGTATGTTTTTTGGAGCTTCTTTTTTTAATCAAGACATAGGTAGTTGGAATACGGATGCCGTGACTAGTATGTACACTATGTTCAAATTTGCATCTTCTTTTAATCAAAATATAGGAAATTGGAATATGGCTTCAGTAACCAGCATGTTTAATATGTTTGATGGAGCCTCAACTTTTAATCAAGATCTAGGTATATGGACTTTAAACCCTAACGTTGTAATGACCGGTTTGTTTGATGGCTCTGGCATGACTTGCGACAATTACTCTGCAACTTTGGTTGGCTGGGAAGCGAATAACCCAACGGTCACAAATAGAACTTTAGGAGCTACAGGTATGACTTATGGGACAAGCGCAGTGGCAGCAAGAAACTTACTAGTTAATGACCGAGGTTGGACAATTAGTGGAGATGTCGCTGGAAGTAACGCTTGTGACGAGACACTTTCTACGGTAGGTATTGATGTGGTAAACCGAGTACATATTTACCCAAATCCATCTGAACAAGAATTTACAATAAAGTTCAACAAAGTGTATCAATATATCGAAGTGGAGGTTTTTAATGTTAGTGGGCAAACCATTCTAAAAGAAACCTTTGAAAATAGAGATGTCATCAGTCTAGATATCAAATATGGTAGTGGCATTTATTTTTTGAAAGTGAATTCAGACATTCATTCTAACACCTTTAAACTCCTAAAGACTTAAAAAGAATTTAAACTTCAAAATGGATTTTAAATCCAGTTAATACCAGAAAACACATCCCAATTAAATCATGAACAAACCTTATAAAAATTATGGTGATAATAACAACAGACGATTCAAAATAGTATTTGGAAAGAATGACATTATTAACCATTAAATTAAAGAAATTATGAAATTAAACATTACTTATCTATTTGTATTTATTGGTATTGCATTCGCGCAAGCACAAACCATAAATTTAAACCACCCTGGATCAACTCAAACACAGGAGCTAAATATACAACAGCGGCAGAGTAACTCTTATTTTAATGCTGCCAAACGTGTTCGTGAATTTAGCCTAAACCCTCAAATTACAAATCACCAAGCCATTTCAGTAGGCACCCAGATTACGTTAAGTTTATTTGAAGACGTTACTCACCAGGCAACGGTAACTCGAAAAGTCACCGACATAAATGACGTGACCACCTTTAGCCTAAAGTTAGATGCTTATAATTACGCCTATGCCTATATTGCTATTTCATCAGATTCTTATTTGGTAACGGTAGACATTCCTGAAGCACATCAAAAATATAGTACGCAATCTTCCATCTACGAATCTCAACGCTATATGATTCAGCTAGATGAGGCGACTTTTGAAAATGTGAATTGCGGTTTAGATGATGAGATAGGTGCTATGGGCACTGGTGTAGCTTCACTACCCTATGATTCTAATGGTCAAAATAGAGTTGCCGATGGAACTGGGAGCTGTATAAGTATACCAGACAGCACTGATCCTGCCAGTATTACCCTAATGATGGTTTACACTGCCGCTGCTCAAGCATGGTCAGACACCAATAATGGTGGTGTCGCAAACTCTATTGCTGTTACATTGGCTATTGCCAATCAGGTATCGGTAAATAATAATTTGGGTATAAACTTTACGTTGGCATATTCTGGATTGGTTGGCTATGCAGAGCAATCTATAGGCTCGGATTGGATTAACCTATTGGAAAGTGAAGATGGAATGATGGACGAAGTTCATGACTTACGAAGAGATTTTGGAGCAGATTTGGTCTCTTTGCTTAACTATTATCCGAGTGGAGGTACAGCCGGTATTGCTAATATCTTAACTTCCAAGTATGGCAACAGTAGAGCAGTATTCTCTGCTGTACGTGTTAACTTTGCTGTTAATTCTAACACTTTTATTCATGAGATTGGCCATAATATGGGAGCGATGCATAACCCATATCAATCAAGCGATCCTGGACCAACCAATTGGGAAAACTGGCCAGAAAACACTTGGTCTGCAGGATGGCGTTGGCAAGGTTCCGACAATAATTACTATGCAGATTTGATGTCGTATCCCAACGGTAGTGAGTACGAAAATGGTCAAACCACTTTTAATATTCCCTATTTTTCCGACCCCAACCACACTCATTTAGGAGGTGTTGCTGGCGATGCTGTGGAGGGTGACAACGCACGTACATTAAGAGAAATTAAACATTATGTAGCGCGCTACAAAGAAACAATTGATTACTGCAATGCTGGTACTGCAGCGATATCAGCACCTACCAATTTGTATATTGACAATGTTTCTATGGGTGATATTAATAATGCTTCGGGTGCCAGTTCCATATATTATGGAGATTTTACAGCCTTGGCAACTTGTATGATTCCTGGTGATACCCAAACTTTAAACATTAGTGTGGTTAATTCTTTTAGCTCCAGACCTCTAAAAGTATGGATTGATTGGAATGACGATAAAATTTTTGACCCTGAAACTGAACTTATCTATGATTCCGTATCAGGTAGTGCTAATCATTCTGTTAACGTTACCGCCCCATTAGGGGTGTCATATGGGACCAAAAGGCTTCGCATAAGATCCTATAGTCTTACAGCCGCACCAGTTGTTGATGGCCCATGCGGCTATAGTGGTCTTGGAGAATTAGAAGATTATACAATTAACCTCGAAGCGCCTGTTGCTTGTGAGGGGGCAGGTATTCCGCAAAATTTAGTGGTCGGAACTTTAACCAGCAATAGCGCGACTGTCGTCTGGGACACTATTGAAGGGGTTGATTCTTATGAGCTGCGTTACCGAGAAATTGGAGCGACTGATTGGGAAACTATAAGTCCTATTTGGTACCCGTATCATACCATCGACAATTTGATCTTCGAAACCGAATACGAAGCTCAAGTGCGGTCTGTCTGTAGTAGTACTACAGGTAATTACTCGTCGAGCATCAATTTTATAACTATAGGTTATTGTGCCGCAGGTGTGAATAACACGTTATATGAGAAAATATCGAATGTAACGTTTAATGACATAAATAATAATTCTACCTCAACGGCAGGATATGAGGATTTTACTAATATTTCAACTGATGCTGAACAGGGAATGTCTTATGCATTTTCGGCATCCTTTACAGGCACATCGTATCCAAATGACCAGGTTTTAGTGTGGATTGATTTTAATCAAAATGGGGATTTTTCAGATCCTGGTGAGCAAGTTTTGGTAACTCCTACAAGCACCTCACCATGGCAAGGAACGATTATTATCGCTAATGATGCGCTTCTTGGAGAAACTAGAATGCGGGTTAGACTGCATGACGCTTCGCTAACTCCAAACACTACGCCTTGCGGTAATTCCGGATATGGCCAAGTTGAAGATTATACTATATACATTGTTCCAACTGTAATTTGCGAAGGACCTACAATTCCAATCAACTTACTTGTTAGCGATTTAACAAATAATGAGGCAACGTTGACCTGGGATGCGGTGCCAGGAACCACCTATGATGTTCGATATAGGGAAATTGGTGCCCCAGAATGGATTGAATTAAATGGTTTAACTCTAAATATGGTAACATTAGTATCGTTAATGGCCGGAACCTCATACGAAGCACAAGTGCGTTCTGTTTGTGATAGCATTTTTGGCGATTTTACTGCTACCATTGGATTTAGCACTTTGTCGTATTGTATCTCAAGCGGAGATTCCAATATTAACATTCTTAATGTTACTTTTGAAAATATCAACCAATCGTCGCCTGGAGGGTCAACTGTTTCATCTTATACTGACTTTACCAACGTATCCACCATTGTGCAGTTAGGGGAAAGTTATAGTATTTCGATTAACTCTCCGGGACCACCTATTGCAAAGCACTTTAGAGTTTGGATTGACTTTAACAACAATGGAGGTTTTGAAAATGCAGAAGAGCTTGTATTAGATGTTCAAAACACCATGCTAGAAACAGTTACTTCAGATATTATAATACCAGCAGAAGCTCTTATTGGAAGTACTAGAATGAGAGTCTCAGTAAAAATGTATAGTCCAGTTCAAGGGGCTTGTGATCAATTTAACTTCGGTGAAGTAGAAGATTATACAGTCGTGATTGAAGATGGTACCTTGGGTCTTGAATCATTTAGCTTCAAGGATTTTGTGATGTTCCCCAATCCCGCTAATGATATTTTTTATATTGGAACAACTAATATAGAGCAAGAGCAGGTTCAAATTACAGTAGTCAATATGATAGGGCAAACGATTTACTCAAAGTTGATGACGATACCGTCTGGTGGACAATTAGCTGTTGACTTATCAGGTGTGGCTGCTGGGATGTATTTGGTGGAGTTATTGCATCCGCAAGGCGGTAAATTTTCGGCCAAACTTATTAAGAAATAAAAGTTAATAATGGTTCATTTTTTTGAACAAGCAGAAATAGAACTTGAGGAAGATACTAAAAAATAAGCGAGGAGAGTAGCCACAGATATTCTTGTCAATAACGGTGGTGGACGATAATTGTAAAAACCGTCAGCGTTAATACTTGTAATGCCTCGCTTTTTCCAGTAGATGTTTAGATAAGCAAACAAACCCTTTGAAAATCAACCGAGCCAAAAAAACAATTCAAAATCAACTCAAGTAATATAGTTACCAAAACCAAGTAAAATTATGTTGATAACAACAAATAGCCCAATAAAATTTGGAAATTCATAAATTGTTAACCATTAAACTAAAGACATTATGAAATTAATCTTTACGTTCCTTTTTCTCGTTGTAGAAATTGCATTCGCACAATCACAAACCATAGATTTAAACGATCCTGGGTCTTCTCAAACACAAGAACTAAACCTTCAACAGCGGCAAGGCGATTCTTATTTTAATACTGCCAAGCGGGTTCGCCCCTTTAGCTTAAACCCCCAAATTACAGATCACCAATCCATTGCAATAGGCCGCCAGATAACCTTGAGTTTATTTGATGATATTATTCACACCGCCATGGTAGTAAGAAAAGTTACAGACATAAATGGGGTTACTACTCTTAGCTTAAAGCTGGATAACTATCAGTATGCACATGCCTATATTGCCATTTCATCAGGTTCTTACTTGGTAACGGTTGATCTTCCAGAAAGCCATCAAAAATACAGTACACAATCTTCCATCTACCAATCGCAGCATTTTATGGTTCAGTTAGATGAAGCGACTCTTGAAAATATGAGTTGCGGTTTAGATGATGACATAAATGCTATGGGAACAGGTGTGAGTCCGTTACCTAATGAACCTATTGAGCACCAAAGAGATATAAGTCTTCCTGGGGTCTGCATAGATATGCCAGATAGTAGCGATCCTGCCAATATTACTCTAATGATAGTTTACACCGCCGCTGCACAAGCATGGTCCGACCTTTATAATAATGGTATTGCAAATTCTATTGGTGTTACTTTAGCTATGGCCAACCAGGTATCGGTAAATAATAATTTGGGAATTAACTTTTTGTTAACATATTCGGGCTTGGTTGACCACACAGAGCAATCTATGAATGCGGATATTAACATATTAGGTGGAGACGAAGTTATTGATCTACGAAGAGATTATGGGGCAGATTTGGTGGCTTTGCTCAACTATTCCCCGAGTTACGCAACTACTGGTCTTGCTGTTGTATTACGCTCAAAGTATGGCAATAATAGAGCAGCATTCTCTGCAACTCAAGTAAATTTTGCTGTTTATAGTTACACTTTTATTCATGAGATTGGCCATAATATGGGAGCGAGGCATAACCCATATCAAGCTACCCAACCTGGACCAAACAATTGGCAAAATTGGCCAGAAAACACTTGGTCTGCAGGATGGCGCTGGTTAGGGTCAGACAATAATTACTATGCAGATTTGATGTCGTATGGAAATGGTTCTCAATACGAAAATGGTCAACCCACTTTAAACATCCCCTATTTTTCAGATCCCAACTTCACTCATTTAGGAAGTCCTGCAGGCGATCCTGTGGAGGGTGATAATGCGCGAACACTTAGGGAGATTAAGCATTATGTAGCTCGGTACAAAGAAACTATTGATTATTGCAATGCTGGTATTGGAGGTTCTTTAACTACTTTGTACATAAATGATGTAAATATGGGAGATATTTATAATAGTGCGTCTGGAGGAAGTTCGTCTCGGTATGGCGATTTTACTGCTTTGGCAACATGTATGTTTCCTGGCGACACCCAAACCCTAGATATAAGCGTTATAAATTCCGATAGTAGCACGCCTTTAAAAGTTTGGATTGACTGGAATGACGATAAAATATTTGATCCTGTAACTGAACTTGTATTTGATTCAGTAACTGGTTCAGACAACCACAGTATCCCTGTAACCGCTCCATTGGGTATTTCCTATGGATCCAAACGGATGCGGATACGCACCTATAGTAATTTAATAGCACCTGTGGTTGATACTCCATGCGGTTATAGCGGGATTGGTGAGGTGGAAGATTATACCATAATGATTGAGGATAGTAACTTGGGCTTTGAATCATTTAGCTTCAAGGATTTTGTGATGTTCCCCAATCCGGTTAATGATATTTTTTATATCGGTACAAATGATATAGAGCAAGAGCAGGTTCAAATTACAGTCGTCAATATGATAGGGCAAAAGATTTATTCAAAGTATATGACAGTACCTTCTGGTGGACAATTAGCTGTTGACATATCAGGTGTCGCGACTGGCATGTATTTGGTGGAGTTATTGCATCCTCAAGGCGGTAAATTTTCGGCTAAACTGATTAAGAAATAAAAATCAACAACCAATCATTTATTTCTAACAGGCACAAAGAGAGTATTTCATTTCAACTCAAGAAGCACTCGTTACAATATGTCCTACTCTCTTTGTGCATATTGTTTATTGATCAATAAGAAAATAGTGTCGCTATTCAGTTATGAACTTCTTGCAATGATCAATGCGCAATTAAGGTTTTGCCCCATATTAATTCAATTTTGTGAGCATATCATATTAATCCTAAAGTTGAAGGTTAAAAAAGGCTAAATTTTAGCTACTTTTGCCGCATGTTTCAATTAGGAAAAACCATCGTTTCAGAAGACATCATCAAGAAGGATTTTGTATGCAATCTATCAGCGTGTAAAGGTGCCTGTTGCGTGGATGGTGATGCTGGAGCGCCTTTAGAACTCCAAGAAACTAAAATCCTCGAAGCCATTTATCCCAAAGTAAAACCTTTTTTACGCAAAATAGGCATTGCTGCTATTGAAGCGCAAGGAACTTTCATTACGACTGAACAAGGCGAGTATGAAACGCCGTTAATCGATGGCGCCGATTGTGCCTATGTTTTTTTTGATAAGAAAGGGACTGCTTTGTGCGCCATTGAAGAGGCATACAACCAAGGCGAAATTGATTGGAAAAAACCGGTATCATGTCATTTATATCCAATTCGTGTCAAGGATTATACTGAATTTTCTGCGGTCAATTACCATAAATGGGAAATTTGTGATGATGCCTGCACGCTCGGCAAGGAATTGCAAGTGCCTGTGTATAAATTTGTCAAGCAAGCATTGATTCGCAAATTTGGTGAAGATTGGTATATGGAATTGGAAAAAGTTGCCGAAAACTACAAATAGGAAACTTCATTTGTTATTGCTTTCATATTAGATATTTATTGTTTTTTATAGGTCTCCCGATAGCTATCGGGAGCAATCGCTCTATATTCATTGGTATTTATGCTTCCAGATCATGGCTATTTCATACGTTCCAATTATACAAGATTTTTGACCATTCATACAATATCTGATCAGTTTCTATTTGTTTATCGTTAATTTTCCTTACATTTTATCAAAACAACTGCGCCAAGAACAATAGATGGGAATTCAGACCTATGTGTTGTTCAATGAAACAGTTCACTGAATTAATACATATCATTTATAACCAATCAATATATGTAAGGCTGCATTTAAGGGTAACATCTTAATTGCAGCTTTTTTTATCTATAAAAATTTAGGCTATTTTTAAAATGGATGATCGCGTTGGGATATTCACGATAACTTTGGTGCCTGACGGATTGCCGTTAACATCGATCAAATCTTCGATTTCGAGCGTGTAATCATTGGTAAAACCCTTGGAGAAGTTTGCCAATCTTGCTTTGGTGATTGCAATCCCTACAGATTTCCGTTTTAAAACCCGACTGCTATTGATTCTTGCAGATTCTTTTCGGCCAATACCATTATCGGTAATGGTTATGGTAATATATTCTTCCGTTGGTTTAGTAACCTGAAGTAT
>JBGSXJ010000024.1:0-21473 GCA_041751535.1 Aquaticitalea sp. | reverse complement strand
AGTCAGATGCTCTAACCAACTGAGCTAAGGAGGAAGGTATATCACCTTTTTTGCGGTTGCAAATATATTGTATTTTTTATTTTCAACAAATATATTATTGAAAAATTATCTTTATTTAAAAACAGCCTTAAAAATGTCGTTGCCATTGGCGAACAATACCAAAGCAATCAATATAAAGAATCCAACCATTTGTGCCTTCTCTAAAAACTTTTCAGATGGCTTGCGTCCGGATATAATTTCGTAAAGTAAAAACATCACGTGGCCACCGTCCAGCGCCGGTATTGGCAATAAATTCAAAACAGCCAACATGATGGATAGAAATGCCGTTATCTGCCAAAAGAACTCCCAGCTCCAAGTGTCTGGGAAGATGTCATAAATGGCCTTAAAACCACCTACGCCTTTGTATGCCCCAGTGCTCGGAGTGAATATTTTCTTCAATTGTCCACCATAAGAACTGATCTGTCCTGTAAACTTTGTAAAACCAACCCCAATACTTTCTGCCAAGGTATATTCCTTTCTGACGATCTCGTAATAACCAACCTTTTCAATATCGCCTAAACTTCCCGTTGGTACAATGCCAAACTTTCCGTCTTCATCAACTTTTAATTGACGTTGAGATGTATTGCCATCCCTTAAGATTTGAACATTTACGCTTTGGCCAGCAAGTGGTTTTAAGCGCTCACCAATTTGGTCAAAATACTTTAAAGGCTCCCCATTAATTGAGATAATGATATCTTTTGGTTTTAAATCGACCGATTTGTTTGCCGAAGAATCAGAAACCACCCCAACCACAAATGGAAATCGAAGTTCAAAAAAACTGCGATCGTCAGAGGTGCTCAACTTGCCTAAATAATCTTCTGGAAGCGTGACGGTCTTGATGCCTTCTTCGTTTTCGACTGTTATAGTTTCGGCTTCAACGATGTTCTTCCGAATATCAGAATAGTTGACAATCTTGGTGTCATTAATAGCAAGGACTTTATCTCCTGTTTGAATTCCCAAGTTGGTCAATATGGGGTTGGATACATAATAACCATCGGTAATGCTATTCGCATTGATATCGATATCGCCATAAGCCCAGGACGTAAATATATAAATTACATAGGCCAGAAGAAAGTTGACCGTTACACCACCCAACATGATAATAAGACGTTGCCAAGTTGGCTTGGAGCGGAATTCCCATGGTTGTGGCGGTTGTGCCATTTGTTCCTTGTCCATGCTTTCGTCAATCATCCCGGCGATTTTTACATAACCGCCAAGTGGCAACCAGCCAATACCATAAACGGTTTCGCCGATCTTCTTCTTGAATAATGAAAATTTAATGTCAAAAAATAAATAGAACTTTTCTACCCGAGTCTTGAATAGTTTTGCTGGAATGAAATGCCCCAGCTCATGCAGCACAATCAATAGGGACAAACTCAATAAAAATTGAGAAATTTTTATAACAAACTCCATGTGTTTTTGGTCAAAAAAATTATAAGCTGCAAAAGTAGTGTTTTAGCAGCATTTAGAAAACATTTCTGACCCTAATAGCTAATTTTTTAAAAGTGGTTTGGTAATGGTCACAGAATTTGTATCAAACTGAATAAACAAGAGTCCAGAAGAAAAGCTGGAAACATCCATCATTGGGGCATAAGCGCGTTGACCCAATAGTTGTCCAAGTGCGTTATAAATGCGCATCTCATTGATTTGCATGCTATCGGGCTTTTGGATATTGAAGGTTTGCGAAGTTGGGTTGGGATAAAGCAATAAAACGACTGCCAATTCCTGTTCGTCAATGCCCAATTGCACCGAATTATTCTTGGAAATCAAATCGGTTTCGGGATCGAAGAGCACCTGGCTCACGGTGAAATTAACGGCACTGGTAAACATTTGTTGATTGCTGACATTGTTTAGCACAATAGCCAATGATTCCCCTTGAGTTCCCAAGATCCGTAAGGGCACGGGCGCTTCAAAAAACGCTACTGAAGGATGGCTTTGGGTCTGTGATATTTGAATGCTGATTTCACTCATATTGGGTTGATTCCATCCTATCGTATAGCTTGGATATCCTTGATCATAAATCCAATCGTTGAAAAACTCACTTAAATCTTCTCCGCTGGCAGCCTCCATAATCGCTATTAAATCATCGGTTTTGGCGTAATCAAAGGCCAGATCAGGGTGGGCCAAATAATCTTGAAGTCCTTGAAAAAAGTCTGTATCCCCAACCTTTTTTCGCAACATATGCAGCACCATAGCGCCTTTATTATATGACAATCGATTGCTAAAAATACGGCTTACACTTAACGTATCAGCATCTGTAAGATATACAGAACCTCCTGGTTGTGATGTGATATTATTGACCGTTTGTTGTTTCCAAGTATTAAAGGCTGTAGGTCCATCCAAATTTTCAATGGTCAATCCCGACAAATAAGTTGCAAAGCCTTCGTTGAGCCAAATATCTTTCCAACTGCCGCAAGTCACCTTGTTTCCAAACCATTGATGGGCCAATTCGTGGGCAATCAAGCCACGACCAAAACTTCCCATAAAAGATACCGTTGTATGCTCCATACCGCCTCCCCAACCAAATTGGGCATGACCGTATTTTTCGTTGGCAAATGGGTACTCTTCAAACAGATTGGAAAACAGGTTCATGATATCTACCGTCACTGGTGTACTGCTCTGCGCAGATGCCAAATTCTCTGGATACACATAGTTGACGATGTCAAATGGATTGCCATTATTCGGCACTGGATCCGTATATACAGCATAATTGGTAACTGCTATTGCAATCAGATATGCGGGAATTAAATACTCATGCCTGTAATGGGTTGTTTTATTGGATCCGTTGACCACTTGACCCAATTCCAAACCATTCGATACCGCTATGTATTCATCACCATCAGGATTGAATTGTGGTGAGGTGATGTAGACATCGATGACATCAATCTTATCGATCAAATCTTGTTTGCATGGCCACCACCCTTTTGCACCATAAGGTTCTGACAGTGTCCATAGAATTGGTTTGCCACTATGAGTATTGACTTCAAAGGAACCAAAACCAGAGCTCACCGGATTACCGGAATAGCTAATGGTAAGGGAATCCAATACCGCTGTGTTTTGGATTTGTGGCAAGGTAATGACGAGCTCATCATTCGCATTTTGTGAAAACGCTAATGGGTTGCCTCGTTGTATGACTTGCGATACGATCATGTTATCTGCCAAATCGAAGGTAATTTGATCCATAGGCGCTTTAGCTTCAAAATACGTAGTCACATCACCACTGATTTGCGCTTGTGTCGGATTCACATTAAATTCAAGTCGATGGTATTTCACATCATAATTGCCTGTATTGGGATTGGCTCTAAACTGCATTCTATTTAACGCAGCTTTGGCTTCGGCTTCGCTTATGGAAGTAAAATCTGTGGCTTCTTGGGAAAAAGAAACAAAGGTCAAAAAACAACAAAATATAGGTAAAATTCTTCTCATGATACTTCAATTTAGGATGTTAAAAATACCCAATTTATTGCAGATGTGTCGTATTTTTGCATTCAAATCTAACATAACACACTAAATTTTAAGTGGATGCTCGCCTTTTTTAAGCAATTTAAATTCTTCTGGATTGGATTTTTGATCCTGTCCATGGTCATCATTTCAATCTTTTATTCGATTCTAAAACCCAAAAAAGTTTTGCCAATATATCAACCTTCGAGGGTTAATTCCGAAATGGTTGATAGCACCATTCAACATGTGAGCAAGTATCATAAAATTGCTGATTTTAACCTTGTCAATCAAAATGGAAAAACCATAACCCAAGACGATTATCAAGGCAAAATATATGTAGCGGATTTCTTTTTTACCACCTGCCAAACCATTTGTCCGCTAATGACCGATCATATGCTGCAAATACAACACGCCACAATCGATGATAGCGATGTGATGCTCTTGTCGCATTCCGTGACACCACAGATCGACAGTGTGGCCCAATTGAAAGCATATGCTATCGATAAAGGCGTGAACGACAACAAATGGAACCTTGTCACTGGCGATAAGAAACAGATTTATAAACTGGCACGAAAAAGTTATATGGCCGTCAAATCGGATGGTACTGGTGACGAATACGATATGATCCATACCGAAAACTTTATGCTGATTGATAAAAAAAAGCAGATACGAGGCTATTATGACGGTACCAAAACGGAAGATATTGAGCGCTTGTTGCAAGACATTGCTATTTTAAAACAGGAATACCTATAAGACTTTTATCCTAACTATTTTTTTACCCTAACTATTTCTATTACTTTTGCTTCTTTAAAATCAATCTAAATAAGCTTGCCAACAACACTAGCAAAATTAAAACGGGGAGAACGGGGCGTCATCATTGACGTGTCGTCTATTCATATTCCCTTAAAGTTGCTCGAAATGGGCTGTTTGCCAGGCAATTTCGTGGAACTTGTGCAAGTGGCTCCTTTCGCTGACCCTATGTATCTTAATATAAACGGAACTCATTTAGCGATTAGAAAAGAAACTGCCATCCATATTTTAATCGATATTATTTTATGAGCAAGCAAATCAACGTTGCCCTCATTGGTAATCCGAATACGGGAAAAACATCTGTGTTCAATGCATTGACCGGATTGAACCAAAAAGTGGGTAACTATCCTGGTATCACCGTTGAAAAAAAAGAAGGCATCTGCAAATTGCCTCGTGGAGTCAAAGCTCATATCATTGATTTACCCGGAACTTACAGCCTTAATGCGTCTTCCGTTGATGAAAACGTCGTCATCGAATTGCTCTTAAACAAAAACGATAAGGATTTTCCAGATGTGGCGGTAGTGGTAAGCGACGTCGAAAACCTCAAACGGAATCTTCTCCTATTCACACAAATTAAGGATCTTGAAATTCCGACGATTCTGGTGATTAATATGTCCGATAGAATGAAATACAAGGGCATCAGCCTTGATTTAAATATTCTTGAAGAACGACTCAAAACGAAGATTGCGCTGGTAAGCACACGCAAACGTCAGGGGATTGAAGAATTAAAAGAACTGATTTCAAGTTATAAAGAACTATCGGTTGAACCCTGTATGCATGCATCGGAAATAGATCAACCGTATTTTGATGGCTTGCGAAAAGCTTTTCCGAATCAATTGTTATACAAACTTTGGCTGGTCATAACCCAAGATGTCAATTTTGGAAAAACCGACAGAAATGAGATTGATCCTGTTGCTGAATTCAAGACCAAATCAAAAAGTGATTTAAAACGCCTGCAACAAAAAGAAACCATCAAACGCTATCAATTCATTAATGATACCTTAAAGATTGGCCAAACGATTGATTTGAGCACCGCCAAAGATTTAAGAATTAAATTCGACCGCATTTTAACCCATAAGGTTTGGGGATATGTTATTTTCTTCATCATTTTATTGACAATTTTTCAAGCCATATATGATTGGTCGAGTGTTCCCATGGATTTTATTGATGGGGCTTTTGCTTCTTTGAGCGAATGGGTAAAAAATGCACTACCACAAGGCGCGTTTACTGATTTACTGGCAGAAGGAATCATTCCCGGATTGAGTGGTATTGTTATTTTTATTCCGCAGATTGCCTTCTTGTTCTTGTTTATTTCCGTACTCGAAGAAAGTGGTTATATGAGTCGTGTGGTTTTTTTAATGGACCGTGTGATGAGGCGTTTTGGATTGAGTGGTAAAAGTGTGGTGCCCTTGATTTCTGGAACGGCTTGTGCCATTCCGGCCATCATGGCGACCCGAAATATTGAAAGCTGGAAAGAACGGCTTATCACCATTCTGGTAACCCCTTTTACAACTTGTTCCGCAAGGCTTCCCGTGTATTTGATCATTATTTCGTTGGTCATTCCCCAAGGACGCATATTTGGTCTTGGCTATCAAGCTTTGACTTTAATGCTCTTGTACCTCATTGGTTTTGGGGCCGCACTGATCTCTGCAATGATTCTCAATAAAATCCTTAAAATTAAAAGCAAAACCTTCTTTGTTGTGGAAATGCCAAATTACAAATGGCCATTATTCCGAAATGTAACTCTCACCGTAATTGAAAAGACAAAGTCGTTTGTGTTTGGCGCAGGAAAGATCATCCTGGCTATTTCCATTATTCTTTGGTTTTTAGCCTCCTATGGTCCTGGCGATGACTTTAATAACGCAGAGGAGATTGTCACTGCGCAATTCGCTTCCGAGAGTCTTGACGACGATGCGCTACAACAACAAATTGCATCCTATAAACTAGAACATTCTTTTATAGGAATTACAGGAAGGGCGATTGAACCCGCAATCCGCCCTTTGGGTTATGACTGGAAAATTGGCATTGCCATCGTAAGTTCTTTTGCTGCGAGAGAGGTGTTTGTTGGCACATTGGCAACTATTTATAGCGTAGGAAGCGACGATGAAGACACTATCAAAAACAGAATGGCTGGCGAAGTCAATCCAATTCTGGGCGGACCGCTGTTTAACTTTGCCTCTGGCATTTCGTTACTGTTATTTTATGCCTTTGCCATGCAATGTATGAGTACTCTTGCCGTGGTCAAAAAAGAGACCAACACTTGGAAATGGCCAATGCTACAATTGGTTTTAATGAGTGGTTTTGCTTATGTTGTGGCTTTGATAGCGTATCAGTTACTGAAATAAGGTTTATCTTTATAAAACGATTAAAAAATCATGAACACATTACTTCAGAATATATTGGTTTTTACAGCACTTGCTTTTGCTGTGTTGTTTTTGGTGCGCAAATTTTTCTGGAAAAAATCAAAGTCTAAAAAAGCAATTGGCGACCATAGGGATTGTGACAGTTGTCATTAGAATATTTTAATGAAAATCCAAAAATTTTGTCAGTTCGAATGTTTATGAACAATCTTCCGATATGCAGATTTTTTTAAATGTATCGAGAAACGTTTCAAAATCAAAAACTTCTTTCTCCTAATTCCCTTAAACCTCCTTCAAAAACAAATTCTTCGCCACATTCTGCGACACCACCAATTCCGAATCATCAAACTGAATTTTCACAGAATTATCAAAAGGTTCTTTATGAATAATTTTAATGTTCGTCCCAAGTCCGATGTGATTGCCATCGAGATATTTCAAAAACTCGCCCGAACTATCATTCACTCCCACACAAACATAATTCAAACCAACTTTTGCATTGGTCAAACTCGTTTTTTCAAACGATTCAAATTTTCCGTCCTTATCGGGAATTGGGTCACCATGCGGGTCATGCGTTGGAAATCCTAAAAACGTGTCGAGTTCGTCAATCAGTTTTTGAGATTTGATATGTTCCAATTGTTCTGCCACTTCATGGACCTGGTCCCAAGTGAAATTGAGTTTTTCGACCAAAAACACTTCCCATAAACGATGCTTTCTTATGATATTAATGGCGACTTTCTTACCTTCTTTGGTCAGACTGACGCCTTGATATTTTTTGTAGTTAGCATAATTCTTTTCTGCCAATTTTTTTATCATATCTGTCGCCGACGATGCCTTCGTATTCATCGCATCGGCCAACGCATTAGTGCTGACGGTTTCTGCACCTTGCTTGCCCAAATGATAAATGGCTTTGATATAATTTTCTTCAGTAAGTGTAATCATAATTTATTAATGTGGAACAAATATAATAATTAAAATAAATGAACTCTATTTTTAGCCTTGTCTAATTTATTATTTACCTTTGCATAAAAATAAATTAATGTGAAGCTAATTATTACGTTTTTATTGTTCTGTTCATTTGGAGCAAATGCGCAAAAAACCTTTGAAATTAAAGGTCAAATCAGGTCTGAAACAGAAGTTCTTCCCTTTGCAAATATCATTTTGGAAAACACTTCTAAAGGCACCATGTCTGACGAAAAAGGGAATTATAGTCTTATTGACATAGAACCTGGAACTTATATAATGATTGCCTCCTTTTCAGGATACAGACCTCAAAGGAAAAAAATAACAATTTCGGATGCTAACATCACAGTCAATTTTAATCTTGCTAATGATGCCTTGGATGAAATCGTCGTTACAGGCACACGAACCGAGAAACGTAAAACGGATTCTCCTGTCATCGTCAACCTCATCAACAGCGAAACTTTAGAACAAGTGGTGGCCACAGATTTATCTGAAGGATTGCGTTTTCAACCTGGTTTGCGTGTTGAGATGGATTGCCAAACTTGTAATTATAGCCAAATCCGTATGAATGGTTTGCAAGGCGGTTATTCACAAATCCTTATCAATGGTCGTCCAATCTTTAGTCCACTGACCGGATTATACGGTTTGGAACAGATTCCTGTAAACATGATTGAACGTATTGAAGTGGTTCGTGGTGGTGTTTCTGCGTTGTATGGTTCGAGTGCCATTGGTGGAACGGTAAACGTCATTACCAAAATACCGAAACAAGATGGTTATAGTTTCAGTTATGCCTATCAAAATATCGATGGTGGTGCAGACCAGAATTTAATAAACGGAAATGCAACTGTGGTAAGCGATAACTACAATTCTGGAGCCACGTTCTTTATAAGCAACAGAAAAAGAACAGCTTATGATGCCAATAGCGATAATTTTTCTGAATTACCAGAATTGAAAAATACGTCTTTTGGTGTGAATGCTTTTTTTCTTCCTACAGAGAATTCTAAATTAGAGGTCAATTTGAGCAAGCTTTTCGAATATCGTTTTGGTGGTGAAATAATCGAAAAACCAGCTTATTTAACACAACAATCCGAAGAACGTTACCACCACGTTCTCATGGGAAGTTTAGATTATCAAATCAACTTCAATGAAGATAAAAGTTCATTGATTTTATATTATGGCGGACAACGCACAGATAGAGACCATTATACAGGCATTATTCCTGATGATGCTGATGAGCAAACGGCGTTTTTTGCAGACCCACCTTATGGAATTTCTGAAGTGACGACGCATCAAGGTGGCGTGCAGTTCAATAATAAATTCGATGATTTTATGGGTGGAACAACTGTTTTAACTGGTGGTGTCGAATACGTGTATGACGATGTTTTTGATGAAATCACATCTTATAATTATCTCATTGACCAAACCACGAAAAATTTGGGCGTCTTCGTTCAGAACGACTGGGAAGTTACCGAAGACTTAAATTTTCTTGCAGGCTTTAGATTGGACGAACACAATTTAGTGGACGACATCGTATTTAGCCCACGGTTATCCTTGCTCTACAAACTGAAGGAGACCACACAATTCCGTTTAGGATGGGGAACCGGTTTTCGCGCACCACAAGCCTTTGATACCGATTTACACATCGCATTTGCAGGTGGAGGCGTTTCGCGGATATCACTTGCGGATGATTTAATTGAAGAACGCTCCAATAGTTTTACAGCCTCAATGAATTATGATAAAGCCACCGAACATTTTATCGCAGGTTTTACAGTGGAAGGATTCTATACACATTTAAATGATGCGTTTTTTCAATTTCCTTTGGGAGAAGATGAATTTGGCGAACGTTTCGAAAAGCGAAATGGAAGTGGCGCCACGGTAAAAGGAATTACATTGGAAGCAAGAGCTAATTTTGATTATGTGTTTGAAGTGGAAGCAGGTTTCACAATACAATCCAGCTTATTTGATGATGCTGTCGAAAATATTGAAGGCCTCGAAACCAAACGTGAGTTTTTAAGAACACCTAACGATTATGGCTATGCAACATTGAGTTATACGCCCAACAAACGGTTTACGGCAAGTGCCAATTTGATTTACACAGGAAAGATGGATATTATTCACTTTGCTGGTGAAGGCACAGGACAAAGTATCGACGAGTATGACGTCACACCGACTTTTACGGAATTAAGTTTGCGCCTTGGTTATAAATTTGAATTGAAAAAGGTAGGCACAGGTCTCGAACTTTTTGGTGGTGTAAAAAACGCGACCAACAGCTACCAGAATGATTTCGATTTGGGTAAAAATCGTGATAGTAATTACATTTACGGCCCTGCAGCGCCAAGAACGGTTTTCATAGGATTGAAAATTGATGCATTATAAAACAAGATGTCATGTGGAGAAAGTGTGTTACTATTTTAGTCTTTACATGTGCCATGACTGCCTTTTCCCAACAGGAAAAGGCGGTTCAATGGCTAACTTTTGAGCAATTGTCAGATTCCATTCAAAAGCAGCCTAAAAAAGTGTTCATAGATTTTTATGCCGAATGGTGTGCGCCATGTTTGAAAATGCAACGCTCCGTTTTTACAGACGAAAAAATCATTGAGAAACTCAACAAAAATTATTATGCCGTAAAAATGAATGTGGAAAGCACAGACACCATTCAATTTGGCAATCAGACATTCGTCAATAAACGTCCAAAACGCCGCAATTCGGTTCATGAAATTCCGCTTTTAATGGCAAGCCAGAAAGGCAAACAGTTTTCATTACCAGCTTTGGTTTTTTTGGATGAAAATTTTCAGGCGACGGCACGCTACTTTCAATATTTGAATGTGGACCAATTTTTAGACATCGTTTCGTCAAGTAATTGAGAGAAATCATCTATTGCCAAAACATCATCTTTAAATTTTTAGTACTTTCGCAACATATATTTAGACTTATGAAAAAAATTGTGGTCGCCCTTTTAATTTTTGCATTCTTTTCCAGCTGTAAAGAGTCCGAAAATAGCAACGGAAAACTCAACATCGTAACCACCACAACCTTGCTGACCGATTTAGTCAAGAATATCGGAGGCGACGACATCAACGTCCAAGGATTGATGGGAAGCGGCGTGGACCCTCACCTATACAAAGCCAGCGCAGGCGACGTGACCAAATTGACCAACGCCGATTTAATTTTCTACGGCGGCTTGCATCTAGAAGGAAAACTCGTCGAAGTTTTCGAGAAAATGGAAAGTCAAAATCTAAAAACCGTTGCGGTTTCTGACGCGTTGGACCCAAAAACCTTGATAGGTTCCGAATATTTCGCGTCCAACTACGACCCACACATTTGGTTTGATGTCAATAATTGGGAACTGATAACCAGCTTCGTCGTCAAAAAACTCTCGGAAGCCGACCCTGAACACAAAGAAATTTATGAAGCCAATGGAGCATCATACCTCGAAAAGTTAAAAGTGTTGAACGAAGACATCAAAGCCACCATCAGCACACTTCCGAAAGAAAAACGAATATTGGTGACAGCCCACGATGCCTTTAATTACTTCGGTAAAAGTTATGGTTTTGAGGTGGTCGGTTTGCAAGGTCTGTCTACCGCGACCGAAGCTGGCGTACAAGATGTTCAAAAACTGTCGGCCTTTATAATTGAAAACAACGTTAAGGCGATTTTTGTCGAAAGTTCGGTGCCAAAACGTACCATTGAAGCCTTGCAAGCTGCTGTAAAGTCGAAGGGTCACAATGTAACGATTGGAGGAACCCTATATTCTGATGCATTGGGAACAAAAGGTACTCCGGAAGGAGCTTACATTGGTATGTTTGAGTACAATGTGAACACCATAGTAAATGCGCTTAAATAAGATTTTGAATGTTTTAAAACATATAAGAAAAACATGAGTAATCAGAACCCCGATCATGATGCTCCCGCTTTCGCGGGGGTGATGGCAGTAAAAGTGGATGATTTAACGGTTGCCTATAACTATAAACCTGTTCTTTGGGATATCGATCTCGAAATTCCGGAAGGTGTATTGATGGCGATTGTTGGACCAAATGGAGCCGGAAAATCAACACTCATCAAAGCAATTTTGGGGATTTTAAAACCCATTGCAGGAAGTGTCAGTATCTATGGAAAACCCTATGAGAAACAACGTTCGCTTGTGGCCTATGTGCCGCAAAAAGGAAGTGTAGATTGGGATTTCCCAACCACTGCATTAGATGTGGTAATGATGGGAACTTATGGAAGTCTGGGGTGGATCAAACGTCCAGGACAAAAAGAAAAAAAAGCTGCCCTAGAAGCTTTGGAAAAAGTAAGTATGTTGCCATTTAAAAATAGGCAAATCAGTCAACTTTCGGGCGGTCAGCAACAACGGATTTTTTTAGCGCGTGCCCTGGTACAAGATGCTTCCATTTATTTCATGGACGAACCGTTTCAAGGCGTTGATGCCACCACGGAAATCGCCATCATCAACATTCTGAAAGAACTTCGAAAAGCTGGCAAAACTGTCGTTGTAGTGCATCATGATTTACAAACAGTTCCCGAATACTTTGATTGGGTCACCTTTTTAAATGTGAAAAAAATTGCCACAGGGCCTGTTAAGGATATTTTCAATGATGATAATTTGACGAAGACTTATGGGATTAATTATAAGGTGAGTATTCAGGAGTAGCCATTAGATATTAGATATTAGATATTAGACAAAATTATAGTTTCTGTCACTTCGAGCGAAGTCGAGAAGCTTAACCTTTAACCTCTGTAAACTACGGACTTAACAGAATACATACAACTGGTTGTCAGCGACTACACGCTTCGCACCATCACCCTCGGAACAGCTATTCTCGGCGCCGTCACAGGGATGCTCGGAAGCTTTGCAGTGTTGCGAAAACAAAGTCTGTTGGGCGATGCCATTTCGCATGCGGCCTTGCCAGGCATTGCCATTGCATTTCTCATTACTGGAGCTAAAGACAGTAATACACTTCTCTTGGGCGCTTTGGTCAGCGGACTGATTGGAACATTTTGGATTCGAGGTATCATCACAAAAACACATCTTAAATCGGATACTGCTTTGGGACTGATTCTTTCATTATTCTTCGGATTCGGAATGTTGCTGCTCACATTTATCCAAAAACAGCCTAACGCCAATCAGGCGGGACTTGATAAGTACTTATTTGGCCAAGCGGCGACTTTAGTAGAAAGTGATGTATGGCTCATGGCGATTGTCACCGGAATTTGTTTGATTACATTGATATTCTTCTGGAAAGAATTCAAACTTTTATTATTTGATAAGGATTATGCCAAAACTTTGGGGTTCAACACAAAAACCATCGACATCATGATCACTAGTTTTATCGTTCTAGCCATTGTTTTAGGATTACAGACCGTAGGGGTTGTGCTTATGAGTGCGATGCTGTTGGCACCTGCTGCCGCCGCCCGTCAATGGACCAATAGTTTGGCGCGAATGGTGGTTCTGGCAGCAGTTTTTGGTGCCTTTACAGGCGTTATTGGAACAGCTATTAGCGCAAGTCAGAATAATTTGTCTACAGGACCAGTGATCGTTCTGGTTGCTTCCACATTTGTTGTGTTCTCCTTTATTTTTTCACCAAGCAGGGGATTGTTGTTCCGGCATATTCGATTTATCACCAATAGACGAGATTTGGAACTGCAAAAAACCTTAACCTTTATGCACCATATTGCAAAAACCCATGAAAATATTTCGCACCCACATACCATCAAGATATTAAATAATTTTCATGGGTTTACCCGAAAGACTTTACAAAAACTTGTAGATAAAAATTATGTAATTCTCGATGGATCTATGTGGAGTTTAACACAAAAAGGTTTTGATACCGCTTCTAATTTGTACAATCAACAGACAACAGATGAGTAACGCACAAATTGAAATACAGCTAATTGCGAGTTTGGTTGCTATTGCATGCGCAATTCCCGGGACCTTTTTAGTGCTCCGCAAAATGGCCATGATCAGTGATGCCATCAGCCACTCCATTTTACCAGGAATTGTTATTGGCTTTTTCATAACCCAAGACCTCAACTCACCTCTTTTGATTTTCCTTGCTGCTTTAACTGGTGTCATAACGGTTGTGTTGGTAGAACGCATTCAAAAAACCGGTTTGGTAAAAGAAGATACCGCCATTGGTTTGGTTTTTCCCGCATTGTTCAGTATTGGCGTGATTATGATTGCCAAGAACGCGAATGATGTGCATCTCGATGTCGATGCCGTTTTGTTGGGCGAATTGGCATTTGCTCCCTTTGATCGATTACTTATTTCTGGGATGGATGTAGGTCCAAAATCACTTTGGGTCATCGGTTCTATATTGACCCTTACAGTTGGTCTGCTTTTTGCCTTTTTTAAGGAGTTAAAAATCAGCACCTTTGATGCTGGGCTCGCGGCCTCATTGGGATTTTCTCCATCCCTCATCCATTACGGACTAATGACAGTTTCGTCAGTCACTACTGTTGGAGCTTTTGATGCTGTAGGTGCCATATTAGTGGTCGCCTTAATGATCGCTCCCGCAGCAAGTGCCTATTTGTTGACTACAGATTTAAGGAAAATGCTCGGGTTGGCCATTTCATTTGGCGTTTTTAGTGCAATTTCAGGATATTGGTTTGCGCATTTTTTAGATGCATCCATTTCAGGTTCGATTACGACGATGTTGGGAGTTTTGTTTTTTATCGTGTATATGTTTGCTCCGAGCAAAGGTCTTATTGCAGTCATTTACCGAGAAAAACAACAGCGGATAGAGGTGTCTTTATTGACCTTTTTGCTCCATTTAAAAAACCATAGGGAAGAACGCGAACGGCACGTCAATCATCTCAACGAACATATCAATTGGCAAAAAGTTCGTAGCAAAACCGTTTTGGATTTGGCGCTTAAAAACAATATGATTCTGATTGACAAAAATATAGTTTCCCTCACTGAAAAGGGAGTTGAATTCACAACACAAGCCATTGATTATATTATCACCAATGAAGATGCGCAAATTGAAAACATGAAGGATGATTTCTTTTTGTTTAGGGGATAAACTATTCTACTTTGAAAAGAGTTCTGCCTGTTATCCAAAAGATATCAGAATCGTAAAATTGAATAGATGTTTTAATATCTCTACCAGAAGTATCCCTTGGCGATTTAGTAATGAATCGTGCTTTTGTATTATTAAAATTTAGAGTGTATTTCTCATCAAAATCGCTTTTAGAAGTGGTAAAGATAATAATGTTCTTATCAACTTTCCATGTGCCTTTTGAATATTTGTTTCTTTCACGTGGAATGCCTTTTTCATGATTATCGTATTCGTAAAACTCAAATGTGCCATTAGGATTTAGAGTAAGTTTGTCAATAATAAGGGCATTGATGGCCTCTAACCTCATTTCATAGGTCCCAATTAGACTATTAATAAAAGAAGTTTCTAGATTATTATGAGTTGTGCCTACTTTAGGGGTCTCGTAAAAATCCTTTTCTGTTTTGACGGTAACTACTTTTTGTTTCTTTTTAACAGACGTAGAATCTAAAGGTAAGCTAATGAGTTCCAGTTTTTTTAATGATTCTTCGACTTTCACTCTTTTTGTTTCACCTTTCAATTCATCAGACGTGATTTGAGTTTTTTTTGTCGTCGATTTTTCAATTCCAGCCACTACGGAATCCGTTATATTTGATATATATTTCTGCTCTATCTTTTCTACTGAATCTGTATTTGAAACTACAACAGTATTGCTTTCTATGATAGGTTTGAAAGTTTCGATTTGTGGAGTATTGAAGAAAATCATCCAAACAATTAACAAGACTACAATAAACGACAACGATATACCAAAGATTTTCAACCATTTAAATTTATAGTATGATTGCTTTGCGATTTGAATTTCTTGCTTTAAACCAGCACGTTTTACTCCTTGAATAAGTGCAAATTGTTCTTTAAACAAGTCTTGAAAATCTAAATCTGCTTTTAATTTGTTTTCAACGGTTTCTATTTCATCTCGAGTAAGACGCTTATCTAAATATTTATCAATCAATTCAATATTATTTATATCTATTTTCATGATTTCTGAAGATTAGGCCTGGAAGGATTGTTGATTATTTTGGTATATTACTCGTGCTTTAGACAAGCATTTGTACTTCTGGTTTTTTGCAATTTTTTCAGATTTGAATTGCATCGACTCGGCAATCGTTTTAAAAGACATTTTTTTGTAATAAAACATGAGCAACAACTGTTGACATCGTTCTCCTAATTCAGAAAAAGCAAGTTCAGCAACCTGATACTTCTTTTCTTCTTGGACCGTTTTTATCACTTCTTCTTGAGAATAATCTAATTCATTTTGTGGAATTTTTGAATTTTGCTTTTGAGTATCACGCCAGATATAGCGTGATACAGAATATAAATAAGTATAAAGTGAAGCCGTTAGCACAAAATCGGAAGACTGTAGTTTTCGATACAGTACAATTAACGCTTCTTGAAACACATCGGACGCATCTTGTTTACCACCTCCTTTTGAAAGGATTAGTTTTTCAATTTTCGGATAAAGTTGGTAGAGTTGAGCGAACGCCTTTTCTCGTTGACCATTTTTAAAAAATTCCAGTATTTTTTGATCGCTCATAAAATGTCTCTATTCTTTAATGGTCAGATTATAGAAAGGTCTCCTATTTTTTAATTAAAAAAAATCAGATTTATAAATTGCATATCCGTAAAATCAATTAATTTCGATATTATGCAAAGATGTATTTCCCCAAACAAGTTTTAAGGCTTCCTCTGAACCAGGTTCAACATTTAATTCTGTTCTGCATATTTCGATAATATCATTAATTCTGTTTTCAATTATTTTATAATCAGTAACTTCTTTTCCTTCAAAAATAATTTTCACATCTAAATTATCTTTGAAAGCAAAAAATACTTTTTTAACTAAATCAGATGACATTTCGTTATTACTTAAGACTGTATATTCCATAAGCATTGAATCAAATGGTGCCTCATAATCATCATATTCAGTATTCCCATTTTTCATAGGAAATAACCATATCGTTACGCCATCTCCAATTTTATTATCATTTTTTATACCATAATAGGCATAATCGATAAATGAAATATCTAAAGTGTTTAACTTTTCAAATTGACGGTTTTCAGCGGGAAATTTCGGGTCTTCAGAGCCAGTAATTAAATAAAGTTCTGCAAACGTTGGTTTATTTGAATTAAAAATAAATTCAAGATTAATTCCCTTGATTGCCATTGTTTTTAATTCAGTAGTGGATTTTTCGGTTAAGTCCTTTGTTTCTTGGCATCCAAATAGAATCATTGTAATTATAATTAGGCTTAAGTTTTTCATAATGTTTTCAGTTTGTGTTTGACTTCTTAATGACTTGCTTTACTTCTTAATGGTCTTAATGTAAAAAGGTCTCCCGAAAATTATTAGAAATTTTTTAAACCATAAGAAATCTTCAATCTGAAGAATGAACAAATCCAATTTTATACCAAGTCATATACTTCACAATTTGTATCAAAACATTCTCTCCTTCTGCAACTTCTCATAAGCCTCCTGTACTTGTCGGAATTTTTCTTCGGCACCTTTACGATGTTCTTCGCCAAGATGAATGACTTTGTCTGGATGGTATTTTTTGGCCATGCTGCGATAGGCGGCTTTGATCTCATCGACAGAAGCCTCTTTCGTGATTTCCAAAATTTTATAAGCATTGTCCTTACTGCTGTAAAACATCGCCTTGATACTTTCAAAATCACGGGAACTGATTCCCATATAACCGGAAATGGTGTAAATCTGTACGACTTCATTTTCCGTTACCATACCATCCGATTTGGCAATTCCAAAGAGAAAATGGAGCAATTGCAAGCGCGATGGATGATCCATCATTTGCTGGATCTGAACACACACCTGTCGAACAGGTATTTGTTGCTGATTGATGCCCTTAAAAAGCTTAAATGCTTGGTTGGCGCGTTCTGTTCCATACATATTTACGAACTGTTGGCGAACAAAATCCAATTCGCGTTGGTCTTGATGACCATCAGCTTTAATGACTACAGAAGCCAAAATCAACAAACTTACTTCAAAATCGCCAGATTGTGTCTGCGGTCGTTCCTGTCTAGGTGTCGGTCTTGGGGATTGATATGGCGATTGTCGCTTTTGTTTGGATTGCCAATCTCCTAAAAGTGGTCCGCCTTTATCTGAAAAGGTGTCCATAAAACTGCCTAATACCAATCCTATGATAGCACCAATTGGTCCGCCAAATGCCCATCCCAATGATGCTCCAATCCATTTTGAATAATTCATATGCTTATTTTTAAGATTCAAAGATACTATTGTTAGTGACTTTTTTTTGATAAACGTTACGGAATTTAACCATAGAAAACCCAAATACCTCCATAACCACTGCTTACTGAATACTGTAAACTGCCTACTAATTTTCCGTATCTTTGCAGTCTAATTTATTAATCTTAAAATTTAAAAAATATATGTATCCAGCAGAATTAGTAAAACCAATGCGCGAAGATTTAACCAAAGTTGGTTTTGAAGAATTGCACACCGCAGAAGCTGTGGATGCTGCGCTATCAAAAGAAGGAACAACTCTAATTGTCGTGAACTCGGTTTGTGGTTGTGCCGCTGCCAATGCGCGTCCAGGTGCAAGAATGAGTTTGCAAAACGCAAAACGTCCTGACCACATCGTAACGGTTTTTGCAGGTGTTGATAGGGAAGCTGTAGACCAAGCAAGAGCTCGTATGGTGCCGTTTCCTCCAAGCTCACCAAGCATGGCCTTGTTTAAAGACGGAGAATTGGTTCACATGTTAGAGCGTCACCACATTGAAGGTCGTCCGGCAGAATTGATTGCTGAAAACCTTGTAGATGCGTTTAATGAGTACTGTTAAATAGAATACAATCGCAAAATATAACTTTTTAAGTTTTGCGAATTTAATAACAAAACCGCGAGAAATTCGTGGTTTTTTTGTGCCTTAACGCAACCTTTTGCCCATTTTTGCATCTACAAATAAAACTACTCACATCATGAAAAAATCCATAGTTCTTTTCGGCCTCATATCTTTATTTATTTTAACGACTGCAATGTCATGTGACGAAGATGATTCTCCAATAAACTGTGGACAAACAGCGCAGGTGTTAGCAGAATACAAAGCTTCGATTCAATCATTAGCAGACCAATCAGTTTGTGGTGATGAATTTGAATGCCGCTATATCGCTTTCGGAAGTAAGCCTTGCGGCGGACCATGGGAATTTTTAGTCTACTCCACTTCCATAGATACGATGCAATTGATGACCTTTGTGGCCGATTACAATCAATTGGAAGCAAATTACAACTTGATTTGCAATGCTGTTTCTGATTGTTCCACACCTCAGCCTCCAACAGGTTTCAATTGCGAAAATAACGAGTGCATTCCTATCTTTTAATAGGTTTTAAATCTTACTTTTTGTTAATTTTGTGACATGCAAAAAGTATTGGCCTATCCGTTAACTGTTTTATATTTTATCTGTTTTGGATTTACCTTGATTGTATTCCATCCGATACAGTGGGTATGTTTTAATGTTTTTGGTTATCAAGCACATAAAATCAGTGTCGATTGGCTTCAGTTTTTTTTGATAAGATGTCTCAATGTTTTGGGCACACGATTTACGTTTGATAATCCGTATCAAATCGATACCAATCAGCCCATCATTATTGTTGCCAATCATCAAAGCATGTATGACATCTCGCCCATTATGTGGTACATGCGTAAACATCATCCAAAATTTATTGCCAAGAAAGAATTGGGCAAGGGAATTCCCAGTGTTTCCTATAATTTACGTCACGGCGGATCGGCATTGATTGACCGAAAGAACCCGAGGCAAGCCGTACCAACCATTATCAAATTTGGAGAATACATCGAAGAGACCAATCGTGCCGCGGTGATTTTCCCGGAAGGCACGCGCAGCAAAACCGGGATTCCGAAACCGTTTCAAACGAAAGGCTTGGAAATTTTGATCAAAAAAATTCCGTCAGCTACGATTGTCCCCATAAGTGTGAACAATTCATGGAAAATGTTAAGATATGGTAAATTCCCTATGGGAATTGGAAATCATCTTAAGTTCACAGTACATCAACCTATCAAAATTGCTACCTTTGTTAATAAAGAAGAATTAATACCCACAATTGAAAAATTAATTTCTTCAAATGTTCATCCCTAAAATTGAAGACCATGTCGTTAAAAAATATGAGATTGGAAGTGATGCAACATCTTGAAAAAGACGTTGAATCCTTAATAGAAAAATACCTTATCCCAGTAGATAAAATATGGCAACCAACCGATTTTCTTCCAAATTCTGAAGGTGATCAATTTTTTGATGAAGTCACGGAAATTCGTGAGTTGGCCAAAGAATTGCCTTATGATTTTTGGGTGGTTTTGGTTGGTGATATGATTACAGAAGAAGCCTTGCCTACCTATGAATCATGGTTGATGGATGTTGAGGGCGTGGACCAAGTAGGTCGTAACTCTTGGGGAAAATGGGTGCGTCATTGGACTGCCGAGGAAAACCGTCATGGCGATGTATTGAACAAATATTTGTATTTGTCAGGACGCGTAAATATGAAAGAAATTGAAAAAACCACACAGCATTTAATAGCTGATGGTTTTGATATAGGAACGGGAAGAGATCCTTATAAAAACTTCGTGTATACCAGTTTTCAGGAATTGGCAACTTATATCTCGCACAATCGGGTCGCTAAAATGGCGAAGGAAAAAGGTAATAAACAGCTCTTTAAAATGTGTAATATCATTTCGGGAGACGAAATGCGACACCATCATGCGTATTCCGAATTTGTCGAACGCATTTTTACAGTTGATCCGAGCCAAATGATGCTGGCATTTCAAACCATGATGAAACAAAAGATTACGATGCCTGCACATTTCTTGAGAGAATCTGGAGATAAAATAAGTTCGGCTTTTGAAGAATTTAGCAATACCGCTCAACGAATCGGCGTTTATACCTCTGCTGATTATGTTGATATTTTGGAAAAACTTATTAAGCGATGGGAAATAGGAAACATTCAAAATCTTTCCGATGAAGCGGAAAAAGCTCGCGACTATTTAATGAAACTTCCAGACCGCATGAAACGTCTCGCAGAACGCATGAAAATTCCTCAAAATTCTTATCAATTCAAGTGGGTAGAGCCAGCTGTTTTGAAATAAAAACTTTTTAAGTGTCAGATTGTACAAAGTCCAGATTTGGAATACGCACAATCTGACAAAATCTATTTATTACCTGTGACTACCGAACAACAAATAGCAAAAACAATTGCGTTCGTCAAACAGCAACTCGCAAATGCTGAAGGCGGGCATGATTGGTTTCATATTGAGCGGGTTTACAAAAATACCCTTCTCATTGCTAAAAATGAACAGGTGAATTTGGAAGTGGTACAACTCGCTGCACTGCTTCATGATATTGCCGACAGCAAATTTTATCCCGATGCCACGGGAGGTGACGAAACGATTGGACCAAAAGTGGCTCGTCAGTTTTTAATTAGTATCAATGTCGATTCTGCCGTAGTGGAACACGTCATTAAAATCATCGAAAACATCTCATTTAAAGGTGGTCATGAATTACAAAAATTCAATTCACCAGAATTGGATGTCGTTCAAGATGCCGATCGTTTGGATGCTTTGGGTGCTATTGGGATTGCGCGGACTTTCAATTACGGTGGTTTTAAAAATAGAACTCTGTTCAATCCGGATATTTTACCCAACCTTCATATGACCAAAGAGGAATACAAGAAATCCAATGCTCCTACCATCAATCATTTTTATGAAAAATTGTTGCTGTTAAAAGACCGAATGAATACTAAAACCGGCAAGCAAATCGCCCTAAAAAGGCACCAATTCATGA
>JBGSXJ010000023.1:0-4723 GCA_041751535.1 Aquaticitalea sp. | reverse complement strand
TAAGCTGATAAAGGCAAATATATAAAATCCCTTGAGGGTACTCTTTTGCCGCTTTTTATTTTTCTTCTTCATTATTCCAATTGCGAATGTCATTTTGCACATCCTGTCTTCTACGATTAGTACGCTGGGCAATGCGTTCAGTCATAGTATTAAATTCTCCATCTTTATAGTTTACATCCTCATCTGTAATATTTGGATATTGTTGACGATAATAGATTCGCATGTATTTCCAATTACGTTCCAATGTATCTGTATCTGAATACTGGTTTTTGCGAGTATTATGTTCTTCGCGCAGATACTCTTGGTCTTGATTTGTATCCATAAATTCAAAGATTTTATTTGTTGATGTAAAATGACTTAAAGTAAAAGACGGCCTTTTGCTCTAAAGGAAAAAAAAAAGGCTAAAATAAAATTTAATGACATTATAGTCTGGGAGTACGTTTTGTAAAGCGTTCATCGTCAAACTCACGTCGCTCATAAAAGAGATCATCATCTTCTCGGAAATAGTCCCGTTCGCCTTCCATATCCCGTTTTTCATTGGTATTCCAACCCTTACCATCGTTATGATACTTATTAATTTCCTCACGAACAATTTCCCTGATACGAAGTTCATTACGTACGGTGTCATTTGAACGTTCAGACACCACTTGGTCAGATCCTTCATGAGTTCTGTCCTTTACCCTTCTTCCATAGGAATCCATCACATGATTTTCATACGAACGATTGACTTCTTCGCCCTTGCGATAACGTTTAGTTTCTGCAAAGGTTTGATGGTCTATGATGTCGGTAAATACCTCCTTTGAATCTGAATTAAGACCAACCAATCCAATAGGAATGATAATGTGGTTCTCTCCTTCTTTGTTTATAAACTGCGTTATGTCTTGATTCCCACGTTTGTCATATGGATCGTGGTTGGCGTCGATGATGCTTTTATCTGCCTCTACGTCTAAATAGACAACACGTTCGGTTTCTTTATTTACTAAAAGGTTATCTACCTTACCTATAACACGATTGTCAATATCCTTAACGGCCCAACCCTTTATATCTGGGTAGCCATCTTTTACTTTATAGTCTGATAACTCGTCTAAATTATATAGATGTTTTGTTTCTTGTGCCATGATCTGATGTTTTAAGAGTTCAAATTATTTAGGAGTTCATGAGCTTTTCTAAAAAAAGTCTGCAGAGCATTTTGTTGTTTAGACAAATCCGTCCCACCATTAATATGTGAAGCGGAGCTCTTAAGCGCCTCCATCTTTTGTTGCATTCGAGTGACGTGGTTAGCTTCAAGCGACTCAATGACCTTAACGATATTATTACTAACAGTTTTGAATTTTTGAGAAGAATTGCTAGCTTTTGAATGTTGAGCGGTTTGGGTTCCTGAATTACCATTCTTCATGGTATACTGCTCTAAATCATTTACCGCAGAGGAAGACCCTATATTATGGTTTTTGGCTATGTTTAATGTACGCTCTGCTAAATTATACAATGCTCTATTCGTAAAGGTGGAATCTGTTCCAATGCGAGAAGAGTCTCTCATCACTTCTGTCAAGTCTCGAGTTGCGTATGAATCATCGTAAGCCGTCGTATTTGTGTCCCAGGATGTGCTGTCACTATCACTAATGCTATCTATGTTCTCAACATCATCTGTATTGGCATCATCGGAATAATCGTCATTATCTCCATACGCATATATAAAATAAATGATGGCCACTAGAACTATTGCTAGTATAATCCAAGGCCAGATGGGTTTTTTCTTTTCAATCTTTATTTCTGCCATGATTTTTTGATTTAAAGGTTATGAATAACTGAATATAACTGTACTTTATTTCGTTAAAATTACATTCTGGGATTTATCCACCTAGGCTCAAAAACGATTTATATTGCCTTGAAAAAATTAACGAATCGATGAAGATATTAGGCTATCTAAATGGACCGTTCAAGTTTTCTACCATATTTTGATTGGTCTTGTTGGTGTAAGGGTCATTTTTTGCAGTGATGCCTATAAAGTAAATAAAGACCATTAGCGATATCACAAGCATGATCCACCAGAGGGGCTTTTCTTGATCAGTTTTAAATTTTTCCATGATGTTCGTATTTGAGGGTATTTCTGTCAATCCCCTTTCGGGAATTTTCCATTTTAATTATTTGACAAAAATACAGTTAAGGTATTAACTTGATTGGCTCAATTAGATAGGATATTACCTCTATAAGAATTTTATAATGTATTATGATTTGGAAAAGAGACTCGAAATGGTCTTACTTATATGGCCCCATACAAAATATTACTACTGAATATAACAACACATAAGGCCATCTAAATAGGTGTTTAGGACAAACCCGGATGGGTGACAGGGAATGGTCAGTGCATGGATATTACTGAGATTTCTTGTGAAGACCTCATCGGGGGAAACGGATTGTTTTACCGAGTAAGTACTAATATTTTTTTGGGATACTCTGCGAATTTCAAGTAAAATCCTTAAATTGACCTTCTTAATTTTTAATTAAAACACCCCCTATGAAACGAGCACTAGCTGTTTATGCCGTATTGCTTTTCTGTTCCTCAAGCTTCTCTCAAAATAAAGCCACCACAAAGGCTGACGGACTCTTTGATACCTACCAATATGTAGATGCCATCAATGCTTATAAAGAATTGGTGAATTCCAACAAAGCCAATGCCTATGTGTACGCCAGATTGGCGGACAGCTATTATAATGTATTCAACACCAAAGAAGCCATAAAATGGTATGCGAAGGCCGTAGAATCGAAACAGGCCGCTGAAGTGTACTATCGGTATGCACAGTCTTTAAAAACACAGGGCCAGTATGAGGATGCCAACAAGCAGTTGGCGGTATTTGCAAAGATGATGCCCAACGACCAGCGCGCCAAAGATTACCTCGCCAACCCTAATTATATTCCTCGTTTGGTTGATACTGATAAACTGTTCGATATCGAGCAACATCAAATTAGTAGCCGCAGTCAGGCCGATTTTGCGCCGCTCCTTACTAACGATGGCACTTTTTACTTCGTGAGTTCACGAAATGCAACAGGCAAGGACGACCGGACGTCCAACACTTCTTATATAGATATTTATGAAGCGACACTAAGGCCAGACGGTTCTAATACAGCGCCTATGGCCATTGACGCCTTAAACACACCATATCACGATGGACCCCTAACCCTAACATCTGACGGTAACACCATGATATTTGCAAGGGATGGCTTGAGTGGTGGAGCTTACAAACGCGATGCTAAAAACAACGTTAAAATAGCACAACAACAATTGTACATTGCAACCAAGCAAAATGGTGTTTGGGGACAAGTGAAGTCTCTGTCGTTAAATAACAAGGAGTATTCTGTCACCCATCCAAGCTTGAGTGCCGACGGAACAACCTTGTATTTCTCCTCCAATATGCCCGGAGGCATGGGAGATTCGGATATTTGGAAAGTGAGTGTTGATGGTGATGATTATGGTAAACCGCAAAATTTGGGACCAGAAGTGAATACCGCTGGAAAGGAGGGATTTCCATTTATCACCGACGACGGCGTACTTTATTTTTCTTCTAATGGAAAGCAGGGATTCGGAGGCTTTGATGTTTTCAGAATCGATTTGAATACCCAAGATGACGCAATCAATTTAGGCGCTCCTGTCAATACAGAATCTGATGACTTTTCGTTTAGTCTTAACACCAAAATGAATACAGGTTATTTTGCATCCAACCGATCTGGTGTGGACCATATTTATACGGCCATTCCTATCTGCCAATTGGAACTGACGGTCATGGTGACCGATAGCACTACTAAAGCAGCACTGTCAATGGCGAGCGTGTCCATTTTGGATCAACAGGGCAATGTGATTGCAACCCAACAGAGCAATGCCAATGGTTCCAGTTCTTTTACTTCAGAATGTGAAACACCATATGTATTTAATGTGGCCTTGGAAGGTTATGAGAATGCCTCTGTAACAGTTGAACCCTCTAAAAGTGACATAGTGAATATCCCAATAGCTTTACAGCCCATCATCGTGGAAGTAACAGAAACGGAAGTAAAGTTAAAGCCAATTTATTTTGAGTTCAATGAAAGCTTCATCACTCAACAAGGTGCTCAAGAGTTGGATAAACTGCTATCAATAATGCAAAAGAATCCCGAACTGTCCATTTTGGTCAAATCGCATACCGATTCCAAAGGTAGCACGGATTATAATTTGGCATTGTCGGATAGACGCGCACAAGCCACAGTGCAATATCTTATATCAAAAGGGATTGCTAAAGAACGGCTTTCGGCTGAAGGTGTAGGCACTGAGCAACCAAAGATTGATTGTCTGTCCAATTGCACAGAAGAGGAGCATGCGCAAAATAGGCGTTCTGAATTTCTGATTGTAAAATAAAGCAGCCAAATGGCAATACAAGAGGTGTATAGCATTTGGTATTACGCCCGTCTATCAATCACCAATACCGGTTTGCGGCTTTTGGATGATTGTTGAAGGGTTTGAATATCCGCAAAGGAATGAATCTCAATGGAAGGTTTTACCCTTAATTTAGCCCTGAAATGATTTCTAATTTCTTGAAGCAAATCGTGTGAAGGAGTTTCCACGGCAATTTTAATCAGGATTTCATCGGTATTGTTCTCATTGGTACTAATCTCAATTACAAAAGTTTGGATCGCCTTAAAATCGTTCAGAACATTTAACATTGCTGGCGGATACAGGGTGGTACCTTTGTATTTA
>JBGSXJ010000022.1:0-1961 GCA_041751535.1 Aquaticitalea sp. | reverse complement strand
TCCCGTGTCAAAATGTGAAATCGCTATGGTGTTATTTTCAAATTTTGTTGGATTTAATATTTTTTGACCGGAAAGGGTATAAATTTCAACAGTAAGACCATCATTTTGTGCATTGGAAATTTGCAGATACGGATTCCCTTTAAGATGAAAAGGTCGCATTAACTCCAGCAAATGCTCTTCAACAGAAAGATTGGCATCTTCAAAAGTAAAAAAATTATATGCAAATATCATGTTACCTCTTTCAAGAACAAATCTTTCTGCTTCGGAATCGATATTTACTTTAATATTTCCATGATTTGCCTCTTGACAGCCTATGTCCAATACAGAATACAACGCGTCTTCAATGTAATGGCAAGGCTCATCATAATCACTCACTGTTGAGATTCCCTCTTGTGATTCCCATAACTGAAGTGTGTTTTCAACAGGAGTGATACCATCATCAAATCCCCCTTTGAATCCAACATTAAAATAATTTCCACAGCTAGAGAGTCCAACCGTTTCAGCATACATGATATCATTATCCGCATCATAATTGAACGCTACTTGCAATATAAAGTCATCTGGAACATTAATCTCATCTTCAGGACAATACGCGCCTGATTCCATGGATTCGAAACAATGCTTAATTAAGTTATAAGTCTTACCGTCAAGTAAATCAATCACAGTGGAACTTATAGGAGTGGGAATATATTCTTCCAATACAAAGACTTCAGGGTGGGAGTATGTATGAAGTTCCACAATCAACGCTTTGTTACCATGAACAAGTGTATAATAATCAAATAATTCTCCCGTGGATGAAGGAAACGCTTGGTAAAAATCATAAATAGTATAATTTGCAAATATGTCAGTAATATTCTGGTCTTGGTGTGTCAGTGTTACTGTACCATCCTCATTATATGAAACTGTTGGAATATCGGCCGGGTTTTCTATTTTGACATATTCATTTTGAACAGCACACAGAATAGAATTTTGGCCTATTCCATTTAAAATGGAGAACCAAAGAAAAATAAGCAAATAGTAGGCTTTTTTCATGGTTGAATGTTTAAGTTATTAAATGTAATAAATCTTTAAAGAACATATACTTATTCAATTAGAAATCTTGCTACTTTATTATCAATAATTGTTACTTTTGCTGTTCCTATTAAATTTTTACAATGAAGACAATTCAATTTAGAGAAGCCATCTGTGAAGCCATGAGTGAAGAAATGCGTCGAGATGAAAGCATTTACCTTATGGGTGAAGAGGTTGCCGAATACAATGGAGCTTACAAAGCATCCAAAGGCATGTTGGACGAATTTGGCCCAAAACGCGTTATCGACACACCCATTGCAGAACTTGGTTTTGCAGGCGTGGCCATTGGTTCTACTATGACTGGCAACAGGCCAATTGTCGAATATATGACGTTTAACTTTTCATTGGTGGGTATTGACCAAATCATCAACAACGCTGCTAAAATTAGACAAATGTCTGGTGGTCAGTTCAAATGTCCCATCGTGTTTCGTGGTCCAACAGCTTCTGCGGGACAACTCGGAGCTACGCATTCACAAGCCTTTGAAAGTTGGTTTGCGAATACGCCTGGATTGAAGGTGGTAGTGCCATCCAATCCTTACGACGCCAAAGGTTTATTGAAATCGGCCATTAGGGATGACGATCCGGTGATTTTTATGGAAAGTGAACAAATGTATGGTGATAAAGGCGAAGTGCCTGAAGGCGAATACACCATACCATTGGGAGTTGCTGAAATTAAACGTGAAGGTTCAGACGTCACAATTGTCTCTTTTGGAAAAATCATAAAAGAAGCTTATAAAGCTGCCGACGAGTTGGAAAAAGAAGGCATTTCATGCGAAATCATCGACCTCCGTACCGTTCGCCCTCTCGATAAAGAAGCCATTTTAAAATCTGTGAAAAAAACCAATCGACTGATCATTTTGGAAGAAGCATGGCCTTTTGGCAATGTATCT
>JBGSXJ010000021.1:0-20444 GCA_041751535.1 Aquaticitalea sp. | reverse complement strand
ATAGTTTGCTCCTCAAAGCGGGTCGTAGCAAGATGATGATTAATTAAAAATGTCATGAGACACGGAAAAAAAATAAACCATTTAGGTCGTAAAACTGCTCACAGAAAATCAATGTTGGCAAATATGGCGTGTTCATTAATCGAACATAAACGTATCAATACAACTGTTGCAAAAGCGAAAGCTTTGAAACAATTTGTTGAGCCATTGATCACAAAGTCAAAAGAAGACACTACTCACAACAGACGTATCGTTTTTGCACGTATTAGACAAAAAGAAGCGGTTGCAGAATTGTTTAGGGATGTAGCTCCAAAAGTAGGTGATCGTCCAGGTGGATATACGCGTATCATTAAATTGGGTAACCGTTTAGGTGATAACGCTGATATGGCAATGATCGAATTTGTAGATTTCAACGAAATCTACAACGCTGATAAGCAACCTAAAAAGAAAGCTACACGTCGTGGTAGATCCAAAAAATCTGACGATGCTGTTGTAGATACAGTACCTGCGGAAGAAGCACAAACTCCTGAAAATAAAGCTAAAGCAACTGACGCTAAAGCTACTGAAGCAAAGGCCCCTGAAGCGAAAGCTGATGAAAGTGAGGAAAAAGAATAAATGACTAGATTTTTATAAATATAAAAAGGATAAACAAATTTTAGTTTATCCTTTTTTTTATGCAATTTTGCAAAACCTTTTTTTTAAAATGAAATACCTAAAACGTAAAAAAGCATTAATTCTTCTCGCTGACGGAACTATTTTTCACGGAAAATCAATCGGCATTGAGGGTTCAGCCTTTGGAGAAGTTTGTTTCAACACAGGCACAACAGGATATCAGGAAATATTTACTGATCCATCCTATTATGGTCAATTGATGGTGGCCACCAATGCTCACATTGGTAATTACGGAGTGTTGGAAGGCGAATCAGAATCTGATTCCATTAAAATCTCTGGACTGATCTGCAAGAATTTTAGTTTCAATTATTCTCGTCCAGCAGCAGATGATTCTTTGGAGAATTTCTTTAAAAAGAATAATCTCTTAGCCATTTCTGATGTCGATACAAGAGCACTGGTTAGCTATATAAGGGATCATGGAGCTATGAATGCTGTCATAACCACAGAGGTTGATGACATTGATGGCCTAAAGGAACAGTTGGCAAAAGTGCCACCTATGAATGGGCTCGAACTCGCTTCAAAAGTATCCACAGCCGAACCATATTATTTCGGTAATGAAAACGCTAGGTATAAGGTAGCTGCACTCGATCTTGGAATTAAAAAGAATATTCTTCGCAATCTTGCCAAACGTGATGCTTACGTTAAAGTGTTTCCATATAATGCAACGTTTGAAGAAATGAGTTCATGGAATCCTGATGGTTATTTTTTATCCAATGGACCTGGAGATCCAGAGCCATTGAGTAACGCCATATCTTTGACCAAAGAAATCTTAAAACGTGATTTACCAGTTTTCGGCATTTGTTTAGGACATCAAGTAATTGCTTTGGCAAACGGGATTTCCACATACAAAATGCATAATGGCCATAGAGGGATCAACCATCCTGTTAAAAATTTGTTGACTGGTAAGGGCGAAATTACTTCTCAAAATCACGGCTTTGCAATTAATAGGGAAGAAACAGAACAACATCCTGATATTGAGATTACCCATGTGCATTTAAACGATGATACAGTTGCAGGCATTAAAATGAAATCCAAAAACTGCTTCTCGGTACAGTACCATCCTGAAGCTAGTCCAGGACCGAACGATGCCTCCTATTTATTTGATCAATTTATTGAGAAACTAGGCCAAGAGACTTGAATTATTTGGTGAGTAATCAATTACAAACAAAAAAAGTTAATCTTTTTTATAGATATAAATATGTTTCATATTGCGAAGCTATATTTTGATACTACATTGCTATGAGACATATATTTTCATTATTTTTTTTCTTGTTTTTTTTTATTTCATTATCACAAAATTCGAAAATAAAAACTCATGGTGAATTATATTTAAATAAATACAGTCAGTATTTTGAATTGCCTAGGGAGACGCTTTACACACATATTAATAAAACAACCTTCCTTGTTGGAGAGCACATATGGTTCAAGACTTACGTTCATGATCGACACGCTGACTATAAATCTGTAAGGACAACAAACATTAATGTTAGCTTGTTTAATAGTTCAGGTGATTTAGTGGATAGCGGTCTGTGGTATGCCAGTAGTGGATCCGCGGAGGGTCAGATTTATTTAGATAGTACTTTTAAATCCGGAAGATACTATTTGAAGTCTAGCACTAATTGGATGAGAAATTTCAATGAGAGTGATGCCTTCATCCAATCTATAGATATTATAGGAACCAATGAAAAAGAATCAAAACCAGACATATCAAAAGAGTCTTTAGATATTCAAATTCTTCCAGAAGGAGGCCATATAGTTTCAAATACTTCAAATGTTATTGGTTTAAAAGTTTTGAATGTAAATGGTCAGGGAGAGCAAGTGTCCGTAATAGTTTCTGACGATCAAGGCAATGAGATTACAAAGTTTGACACCAATCAATTTGGTATTGGTAAATTTCTGCTCATTCCAGAGTCTGATATGACCTATGCTTTAGATGTAATACAGAAAAATGGTATAACTATCACTAAAAAAGTAGGTGACATAAAAGATTTTGGTATTACGATTCAAGCAAATAACCTTGGATCAGAAAACCTGATACTTACGCTACATACTAATCAGAATACACTTGAACAAATAAGTGAGAAAAAATTTGATCTCCTAATACATAAAAATGGAAGATCAAAGAGCACTTCTTTTTCCTTCAATTCTAAAAATGAGGTTGTTATTGTCATTCCTAAAAGTAACCTATTCCGTGATTTAAATATTATAACTGTTTTTAATGAAGAAGGTGATCCATTAGTTGAGCGTATGATTTTTAATAGTGATGCAAGGATTTCCAACGCGTCTTATAACATTAGCCAGCTAAAAAAAGTAAATGACTCTTTGGTGTTTTCTATATATGAGCTATCAAATAAGATTGAAGACTCACTTTCAGGCATGGGTGACCTTAGTATAACGGTACTTCCTTCAGGGACGGAGTCCTACAATCCAAATGATAATATAATTTCAACAAATTATCTTAAGCCGTACGTTCAAGGACATATTGAAAATCCAAAGTACTATTTTCAAGACATTACAGAGCGTAAAAAATACGACTTGGACCTCCTATTGTTGACTCAAGGATGGAGTAGGTATAAATGGTCTAACGTTTTTTCTTCAAAAATTGAGGCTAATTATCAATTTGAAAATGGGTTAACTATTAAAGGCAGATTATTTAATCCTAAAGTGGTACCAGCTTTTAAAATTCAATCCCCTGAATTAATGGGATACAGCTGGGTTGATATAGACTTAAACAGCGATAACACCTTTGTTTTAGATAATATGTATGTTACGAAAGGGGAAATTCTCAGAATTTCCTATATAGATGAGAAAGGTAAGTATCGTAAGCCTGCTGTTTCAATAGAAGTAGTAACAAATGATGTTGAGGATAACATTTCTGAGTCAAATTTGATTTCTAAAGCATTAGCGCATAATGAAATTTCACAATCCGATCAGCAATATATAAATGCTTTTTTTTATGAAGATGCTGAAGTTTTGGAGGAGGTTGTGTTAATTGGTAAAAAGAAAAAGGAAAAAAGTGATTCGGAAAAGATAAGTACAACATACAAAGACAATTATATTCCTGTTGATGAAAATACCATCAGGTTATTTCCAAGAGTACTTGATATTATTGCGTATAATGGCTATCAAGTAAACATCACCATTCGACAAGATGTAGTTATTACAAAATTTTTCAAATCTTCTCCAAGCTCAAGCGGTTCACCATTGATAATTTTAGATGGGGTTCCCCTTAACGATTTTAATATTTTGTTTAATTTGAGATCCAATGACTTTGAAGGAATCAGTATCGACAAGTCCGGTCTAGGCTATGGTATAAGAGGGACGGAAGGTGTTATAAGGCTATATTCAAGAAAGACAGACTTATTTAAGTCTTCAAAACAATTGGAAGACTATACTTTTGAGAAAGAAGCAACGAAAGGTTTTTCAAAACCAAAGCAATTCTATACGCCTAGATACAAAAGCTTTACTTCTGATTTATTTAATAATTACGGGGTGATAAGCTGGATACCAAATATAAATTTAAAAAAGAACAGTTCTCAATTGTTCAAAATTCCAGATTTTGAAGCTAAATCTATAACTTTTTTTATAGAAGGCTATGATACCGATGGAAAACTAGTTTCACAAGTTATATCATTAAATAAATAAGCAATAGTTATACTTTTATTGAGTTGTAGTCAACTAATGATTTTTTCCGAAATAGAATAGAAAATATTATTGGCAATCATGATTCTCGTTCCGTTTTTTTTACTATATTTTTTGTAAATTTGATTGAATTCAATCATTAAAATATTTTTAATATATGAGCATAATAATTAACATTCACGCTAGACAAATATTTGATTCACGAGGCAATCCTACAATTGAAGTAGATGTCATTACAGAAAACGGAATCATGGGAAGAGCTGCTGTGCCATCAGGTGCATCCACAGGCGAACATGAAGCCGTAGAACTGCGCGATGGTGGAAATGCTTTTATGGGAAAAGGGGTCTTAAAAGCTGTAGATAATGTCAATTCAACAATAGCACAAGAGTTATTGGGTACTTCGGTATTTGACCAAAACCATATAGATCAAATCATGATTGAATTGGATGGTACCAAAAATAAATCAAAATTGGGAGCCAATGCCATTCTTGGTGTTTCCCTAGCCACGGCAAAAGCGGCAGCAAATGAGCTTGGCTTGCCATTATATCGTTATGTTGGCGGTGTCTCTGCAAATACATTGCCAGTTCCCATGATGAACATCATCAATGGAGGCTCGCATAGCGATGCACCCATTGCATTCCAGGAATTCATGGTCATGCCAGTTAAAGCAAAAAGCTTTACACATGCCATGCAAATGGGATCAGAGATTTTCCATCACCTTAAGAAAGTATTGCACGACAGAGGTTTGAGTACTGCTGTTGGCGATGAGGGTGGATTTGCGCCTAATTTGGCTGGTGGAACGGAAGATGCCTTGGAAACCATTAAAACGGCTGTAGAGAAAGCAGGGTACGTTCTTGGTGATGACGTTATGATTGCTCTAGATTGTGCTGCCGCGGAATTCTATGTTAATGGGAAATACGATTACAGCAAATTTGAAGGCGACACAGGAAAGGTAAGAACCAGTAAAGAACAAGCAGATTATTTGGCCGAACTTGCTAAGAATTATCCAATTATTTCCATAGAAGATGGGATGGACGAAAATGATTGGGAAGGTTGGAAATACCTAACCGAAATAATTGGGGATAAAGTGCAATTGGTTGGTGATGATTTGTTTGTGACCAACGTAGAGCGCTTGTCAAGAGGTATCAACGAAAAGATTGCAAATTCCATTTTGATTAAAGTCAACCAAATTGGAACTTTAACCGAAACTATTGCAGCAGTAACAATGGCTCATAACGCAGGTTACACCTCCGTAATGTCGCATCGATCTGGTGAAACGGAAGACAATACAATCGCAGATCTAGCGGTTGCCTTGAATACCGGCCAAATCAAGACCGGTTCTGCATCGCGTAGTGATCGTATGGCAAAATACAACCAACTGCTTCGTATTGAAGAGGAACTTGGTAATGTGGCTTACTTTCCAGGACTGAAAGCCTTCAAAATAAAATAAACTCTTTTTTAAAATGTGTACAAAAGCCCATTCGTTAACTCGTATTGGGTTCTTGGTATGCTAAAAATGGGAAAGGCGTCAAAATTATATGAAAATGTGGTCTTAAATGCCAAACTTTTAAATATCTTAATTAAGAAGGACGTATGACTCGATAGACGATAATCAGAAAATGATTCGAGTTTTGGTTGATAATAACTTGTACTTATAACTGAAATGTTTTCGGTAGGATATAAACTGAAAGAAACATAAACACTTCCTCGAATATCTTTTTGAACCCTATCCGCAACTATATCTGAAGACTTTTCATATTCATACATTACTAAAGTTCCCAAATAAAATCGATAGTCATCATTGGCATACAATTTAAATCGTGGTCCCAATCCTGCCAGCGCTCGTAAATCGATTTCTGAAACGGCATCATATTGGGCTTGCAAAAATGCTTCCATTTTAATACCACTTGTCACGCGATGATTATAGCGTAAATGCTGCGTGCCCCTGTTGACAAACGAATTTCCATCGAGCTTTTGAAAATTGAGATCGTTCACAAAAAGCCAAAGTTCCTTTTTATTATTGTACTGGATATGTGCCTTGTTGGCAATTCTCAAAATATCATTCTTATTCTTAATAAGGCTCACATCCAGACTCACTGAACCTGTCCATTTTGCAGAATCTGTCACCTTACGCAACGTTTCAACATTAATAACTTGTGCAAGGCTATGTATCGAAAAATAAAAAAATAGGATGGTAACGCAGATAATTCTCATACTGCAAATTTAAAAAATGATATTCAAAAACATTAAGATGTAAGCGGCAATCCATATCAATAGTTCAAATACCACAATTGTTAAAATGCTTGTTAACTTCCTTTCCAGATCATCAGATATTTCGTAAATTCGTGATATCTTTTCAGATACACAATCAAAATAACTTTTACAAATTAATATGTCAGATAAAGCTACGTTAGAAATAGGCGGTAAAAAGTACGATTTCCCTTTAATTACAGGAACAGAAAATGAGGTTGCAATAGATATCAGTAACTTAAGAAGTTCGACCGATAGCGTTATTACCATGGATCCTGGTTATAAAAATACCGGTTCATGTCAAAGCGCCATCACATTTTTAGATGGTGAAAAAGGAATCTTAAGGTACCGAGGTTACTCGATAGAAGAATTAGCAGAAAAAGCGGACTTTTTGGAAGTTGCTTTTCTATTAATATTTGGAGATTTGCCAACGGCTGATGAACTCCAAAAATTCCATTCAGATATCAAGGCTCAATCCGTAGTTGATGAAGATGTGCGAAAAATAGTAGATGCATTTCCAAAATCGGCGCATCCAATGGGTGTCATTTCTTCTCTTACCAGTGCATTGACAGCTTTTAATCCATCTTCTGTGAATGTCAATTCAGAAGAAGATATGTATAAAGCAATCGTAAAAATCTTGGGAAAATTCCCGGTGTTGGTTGCTTGGACTTTCCGCAAAAAAAATGGATTGCCTTTAGATTATGGTGATAAGAATTTAGGGTATGTAGAGAATATTCTTAAAATGATGTTCAAACAGCCCAATGAAGAATATGTAACAAATCCAATTGTAATCAATGCCTTGGATAAATTGCTGATTTTACATGCCGACCACGAACAAAATTGCTCAACTTCTACAGTAAGAATTGCAGGTTCATCTCATGTCGGTTTGTTTGCCTCACTTTCAGCAGGAATTTCTGCACTGTGGGGGCCACTTCATGGTGGTGCCAATCAAGCTGTGCTTGAAATGCTGGAAGCCATCAATACCGATGGTGGAGATACCGATAAATACATGGCGAAAGCCAAAGATAAAGATGACCAGTTCCGTTTAATGGGATTCGGACATCGCGTGTACAAAAACTTTGATCCAAGGGCAAAAATTATAAAAAAAGCAGCCGATGACGTATTGAACGATTTAGGTGTTGAAGATAAAATCCTTGATATTGCAAAAGCATTGGAACAAGAAGCTCTTAAAGACCCCTATTTTGTGGACCGTAAGCTTTATCCAAATGTTGATTTTTATTCAGGAATTATTTACCGTGCCATGGGCATTCCGACGGATATGTTTACCGTGATGTTTGCCTTGGGCCGTTTGCCAGGTTGGATTGCGCAGTGGAGGGAAATGAGATTGAATAAAGAACCAATCGGTCGTCCACGACAAATTTACATTGGCGAAACCTTAAGGCCATTTAAGTCTATAGATAAACGATAAGAAAATAAGATAGTATTGAAAGCTTCATTTTTTTTAAATGAGGCTTTTTTTATATTTGTACATTGTGAAACTATACTATGTAAAACTTGGTCCGTTTAAGGTTCATAAACTCACTATCAGCATAAAATATATAGTTAACTTTATAATGTCAGAACTGCATCTTCCTAAAAGAATTCAAACAATAGTATAGTAGATGAATTATTTACAGCTCAATATAAAAAATGAAACATCCCGATTGCGGTCTGTTATTCTAGGAACATCAATCAGCAACGGGCCTACGCCTAAAATTGAAGAAGCGTATGACCCGAAATCATTGGAGCACATCAAAGCAGGAACATATCCGGTTGAAAAGGATATGATCCTAGAAATGGATGCCGTTGCCAAAGTGTTCGAAAAGTATGATGTAAAAGTCTATCGTCCGGAATTGATTGAGGATTATAATCAAATTTTTGCAAGGGATATAGCATTTGTCATAGACGATTTTTTTATCAAGGCCAATATTCTCCCTGAACGGGATGAAGAATTGGATGCCATACAATATATCATTGATCAAATCCATCCCGATAAGGTCATTCGTCCACCAGAAGAAGTGCATATAGAAGGTGGCGATGTGATGCTTTGGAATGATCATATTTTTATTGGAACCTATAAAGGAAGTGATTACAAAAACTATATCACCGCACGCACCAATATCGAAGGTGTAGCGTTCATAAAGGATTTATTTCCGAATAAAATCGTTAAGGAATTTGACTTGGTAAAGTCAAAAATAGAACCTAGGGACAATGCTTTGCATCTCGATTGCTGTTTTCAGCCTGTCGGAAAAGATAAAGGGATTATCTATAAAAGTGGCTTTCGGGAGGAAAGTGATTATGTGTATTTGGTAAAACTCTTTGGTGAAAAAAACCTATTTCACATCACTCGTGAAGAAATGTACCATATGAACAGTAATATTTTTTCAATTGATGAAAATGTAGTGATTTCTGAACGGAATTTTACTCGATTGAATTCCTGGTTGCGCAATAATGGATTTACTGTAGAGGAAGTTCCTTATGCTGAAATATCGAAGCAGGAAGGTTTATTGCGATGTTCTACGATGCCCTTGGTAAGAGATTGATTATTTGCCGTATAAAAAATAATTGTTCACCAAATCGATGTATATGCGTTTTGCCTCATCTGGTGATACATTTTGCACCTGAAAAAGTGCATTGGTTTTAAAGGCATTTATAATGGGCTTGCTGCTACTTGGTCGTTCATAATTATTCGTGGCTTTTTTATAGTAAGCATATAACCTTAATAATAGATCGGCAGGAAAAGGCTCTGAAAAACTGTTGATACGATCTACGGCATCTGTAAATTCTTTATCTAATTCTTCTGTTGTCATGGCATTTCTGCTATTATACTTTGACCTCCCTTTACTTTGTCATTAAGGGCGACTGTTATTTTGGCATTTATAGGTAAAAAGATATCTACCCTCGATCCAAATTTAATAAAACCAGAGTCCGAAGCTTGTTCTACCATCTTATTGACTTCCGCATAGTTGACGATCCGTTTTGCCAATGCGCCAGCAATCTGTCGGTGCATTACCTTGCCAAATACGGCATTTTCAACCACCACTGTGGTGCGTTCGTTTTCTTCACTTGCTTTGGGATGCCAAGCCACCAAAAATTTGCCAGGATGGTATTTGCTAAATACCACATTACCACCAACAGGATAACGTGTAACGTGCACATTCAATGGCGACATGAATATGGAAACCTGAATACGCTTTTCGTTATAAAACTCCTTTTCAAAGACCTCTTCAATTACCACAACTTTTCCATCTACAGGAGCCAATGCATGGTGGTCGTGCAATTCGGCAGTTCGTTTCGGGTTTCTGAAAAATTGGAGAATTAGCAAAAATAAACCCAATAGGAGCAACATTAGGCTCTTTCGAAGCCATTCTAATGTGACCAAGTAATCGATCAACAATAATGAGCCTACTAGGATTACCAGACTTAAGAAAATGATTTTGTGTCCTTCTTTATGAAACATGTGGAAATAGTCTTAAAAATAAATAAAAAAATGGTGCTACAAAAATGATACTATCAAGCCGATCTAACAGTCCACCATGGCCAGGCATTATAACACCACTATCCTTTACTTTTGCCTGACGTTTAAATTTAGATTCTATCAAATCGCCTATGGTTCCAAAAACACTTACAATAATGCTCAAAATCAACCAATTCGTAAAATCTAAAGTTTCTGTAAATTTAGCAATAAAATAACTGGCAATGCAAGCAAAGAATAAACCGCCCAAAAAACCTTCCACCGTTTTCTTTGGTGAAATACTTGGAAACAGCTTTTGATTGCCAAAATTCTTTCCAATGAAATATGCTCCCGTATCATTCACCCATACCAAAATGAATGCTCCAAGTAATAACAATGGCGTAAATGTGTAATCGATATTTGCAATCAATATCAAGAAAACAAATGAACTGGAAAGATAAAAAGTGGTAAGGATAAACCGTTTTGTCGTGAACAATGGAATCGTTTTTTCCGAAAATAAATCCTTTATCAATAGTAGCTGTACAAAAATAGTAATGACCTGAAGAATTTGAATGGCTTCAATAAAACCAGAATCTTCGGTAGAGGTAATACACCAAATACTGAATCCAAGATACATCACTACAAATACGATATATGGTGACTTACTTTCTAATTGAATCAGTTTTTTAAACTCTGCCATGCACACAAGTCCAAAGCCCAAAAACAGAACAATCAGTGCATATCGCCAATAAATGGAAAGTATGAGTAATGATATATATAAAGCTCCCGATATGGCTCTAGTACTGAGTTCCTTCATTTATAAATCTTCTAGCAGCAGCAAATATAGGTTTTTTGAACTGCTTCCGTAAGTAAGAAAATCTTTATCTTCAAGAGTTTTGAAGTGCTTTATGGTGGTAATGTTAGTGGGGATTTTATCTCGATTTTTGTTTTTAATGCCTCTTAAACCTTCGCCAATACTTTCAACAAACTGACTGGTAGTGGCGTAGATGATAAAATTAGGAGGAAGTTCTTTTAACTTTTTTTCTGCAATTTGATTGGATGAGATTAACAACGAACCGTCATCGGCAATTAAATACTCACAGGTAGATAAAAAATAAGTGCTTTCTGATACTTTTTTAGAAACATTAAGATCAAAAGCTTTAAACAAGTCTTTTAAACGGTCATCCGTTATAAAAACCTGTTTGTCATCCCAATCATTTTCATTAAGGACATCTTTTAATGTGTTGTTAATTTCTTGCATGTTTTCACAATACAGGAATTTCCCACCATTAGCTTTAAAATTTATAGTAAACTTTTCGTCAATAGGCAGCTTTATTTCAGGCATGTATTTGCCTCGCTCTTCGTGTTTTATGTGCTCTCCTTCACTTTCTTTTAAGCCGAATATTTTACGAAATAAACTCATTTTTAGTGCGCTATTAGCCATATTCTTACTATGACAGTACCAAATATAAAAAAACTTAAATTAATCAGGAGTTAATTTAAGTTTTTTATAATTTAATTGATAATTTTTACTTTAGGAGATTATCTTTCATTTCCTTTTCAGAAACTTGAGCTATATCTTCCTCATCACTATCCTTATCGTCTTTGAAAACTGCACTTCTAGATACTTTTTGAATATCTTCCAATACATCTTCTTTTTCGTAGAGACGCTTTCCAAATATTTTTTCTAGGTTATCCTTAAAGATAACTTCTTTTTCCAACAATACTTCGGCCAATTGGGTCAGTTTGTCTTTATGGAGTTCCAATAACTGTATGGCTCGTTGGTATTGAGCTTCTATGATATCTGAGATCTCCTTATCAATGAGTTCAGCAGTTTGCTCACTATAAGGTTTTGTAAACCCATACTCATTTTGCCCAGAAGAATCATAATAAGTAATATTGCCTACCTTTTCGCTGAGACCATAGATAGTCACCATGGCTCGCGCTTGTTTGGTTACTTTTTCAAGATCGCTTAAAGCGCCTGTAGAAATTTTACCAAAGATTACGTGCTCTGCAGCTCTACCTCCAAGGGCGGCGCACATTTCATCAAGCATTTGTTCTGTTCTTACAATGAGTCGTTCTTCAGGTAGGTACCAAGCGGCACCAAGGGAACGTCCTCGGGGAACTATAGTCACTTTTACCAATGGAGCTGCGTGTTCCAACATCCAACTGATCGTAGCATGACCAGCTTCATGGAAAGCAACGGCGCGTTTTTCAGAAGGTGTGACAATTTTATTTTTCTTTTCAAGTCCGCCTATGATTCTATCAACGGCATCCAAGAAGTCTTGACGCGTTACCGCTTTCTTATTCTGACGTGCTGCGATCAAAGCTGCTTCGTTACAAACATTGGCGATATCAGCTCCAGAGAATCCAGGAGTTTGACGGGCAAGAAAATCAATGTCCAAATCATCCGATTTTTTGATGGGTCTCAAATGCACTTCAAAAATTTCCTTACGCTCCCTAATATCTGGTAAATCAACAAATATCTGTCGGTCAAAACGACCTGCACGCATCAAGGCTTTGTCCAAAACATCAGCTCTATTGGTAGCAGCTAATACGATGACGTTGGTGTTGGTTCCAAAACCATCCATTTCGGTCAGTAATTGATTCAATGTATTTTCACGCTCATCGTTAGATCCGGAAAAATTGTTCTTTCCTCTCGCTCTTCCGATGGCATCAATTTCATCAATAAAAATGATGGCTGGCGATTTTTCTTTGGCTTGTTTAAATAAATCCCTCACACGAGATGCACCGACTCCAACAAACATTTCCACAAAATCAGATCCGGATAAGGAGAAAAATGGCACTTTGGCTTCACCTGCAACGGCTTTGGCCAACAAGGTTTTACCAGTTCCTGGAGGTCCTACAAGTAATGCCCCTTTTGGGATTTTACCTCCTAATGATGTGTATTTATCAGGGTTTTTAAGAAAATCTACAATTTCCTGAACTTCTTCCTTTGCACCTTCAAGACCTGCAACATCTCTAAAGGATGTTTTTACATCTGTATTTTCATCAAAGAGTTTTGCTTTGGACTTGCCAATATTAAATAATTGGCCTCCAGCGCCACCGCCACCACCTGATGACATACGGCGCATAATGAAAATCCAAACACCAATAATAACAATAAAAGGCAATAAGGTGAGAAGAAAGTCGCCCCAAACGTTGTGTTCGGTTTCAAAGGTTACTTTGGTATTTTCAAGGTTGCTTTCTTCAATCGTATTATTTACTTTTTCTTGAAAAAGTGCCAAATCACCAAATTCAAACTTATAATTTGGTGGGGGTGCCATTGTTGGCAGTATATTATTGGGTTTTGTTTTTTTGTGTGTTTCGCTCTCTAAAGCTTCGGGTGTAAGATATACTTTGGCCTCACGATTATTGACAATGACAACTTTCGCTACTTCGCCATTGCTCAAATAATTAAAGAATTGTGAAGGTGTGGTTGTCGCAGGATCCTGTCCTCCAAAACCTCCTGAAAAAATTTGAATACCAAAAAAAGCGGCGATGATAATGCCATAAATCCAATACGGATTCATTTTTGGTTTTTTATTTAGATTTTTATTATCTTTTTTCATGTGTTCTATTAGTAACTTGTTTCTATGGCTGTAGTTTTTGCATCGCCCCAAAGGCTTTCAATGTCATAATATTGTCTGATGTGCTTCTGAAATACGTGTACCACAACATTGACGTAATCCATCAATACCCATTCTGCATTGTCACTTCCTTCTACATGCCATGGGTGGTCTTTGAGTTCTTTGCTCACTTTTTTCTGAATGGAATTAACGATGGCGTTTACTTGTGTATTTGAAGTTCCTTCACAAATAATAAAATAATCACAAACGGTATTCTCAATGTCCCTTAAATCCAGGATTTTTATATCTTTTCCTTTTACATTTTCTATACCACCTAATATTGCTGTTATCAACTGGTCTGCGCTATTATTGTCTTTCGCCATTAATTTAATTTACAATTTTATGCAAAGTTATTATTTTTTTAGTTCTTTTGAGCTTTTAATAATCATAAGAAAATTATAATTTCCTTTAACCCGCAATCTATGCGTATAATCAAACTTAATGCCATTGATTCTACCAATTCGTATTTGAAACAATTGAGTGCAAAAGAGCCAATTGAGGATTATACAGTAGTGCTTGCCAATTACCAAACGCACGGTAGGGGCCAAATGGGAACACAATGGAACTCGCAAGAGTCTAAAAACCTTATGGTCAGTGTGTTCAAAGACACTTCTTTTGTATCAATAGATCATAATTTCTATATTAGCATAGTGGTTTCGCTTTCTATTTTTAAGGCACTTGAAGTGCTTCAAATTAAAAAACTTAAGGTAAAATGGCCTAACGACATTTTGGCAGGCAATAAAAAAATTGCTGGGATTTTAATTGAAAATGTCATAAAGAAAAATCAATTACAAGCCTCCATTATAGGTATTGGGTTGAATGTGAACCAAACAGAGTTCAGTGAATTGCCAAGTGCTTCTTCCATGCGGTTAATTTCGGGAAAAGTGTTCGAGTTGGATGAAATATTACAGGGAATATTGATTCAATTGAAGAACTATTTTAATTGCTTGAAGCAAGGACACTTTGAGTTATTAAAAAATGAATATGAGAAACATCTTTATAGAAATCACAAGCCTTCATCATTTTTGAATGCTAAAGGTGAGATGTTTGCCGGTATAATATGTGGAATTTCAGATTCGGGAAACCTTCAAGTAAAATTGGAAGATCAAGTTATTAAGGAATTTGACTTAAAAAAGATTACACTTCTATACTAAATGGATTGTGGGATGTTTGTAATTAAGGTCTGAATAAATTTGGAGATTGGACCTTTGATCATCATACCTATCATTGAATTGAACTCTCCTGTAAACACAAATTGCGCTTCACTCGACGTCTCTGATACTTCAGTTATAAAGGCTGTTAAATTAAAGTCGAGTTTTCCGCCAGCAGATCCCAAAACTATTTTGTTTGGGGCTATGGTTTCCTTTTTTTGAACTTCGATTTCAGGCATTCCCGATAATGCAAATATAAAGCCGTCGTTGCCTACTGCCTCAAATTTACTCGTGTTTTCGGGCATAAGTTTTTCAAAATTTTTCATTTCGAATAAAAAATCAAAAACTTCTTTAGGGGATTTATCTATAACTATTTTGGGAGATTCTAATTTCATTTTTTTTTTATTTAAACAAGCATTGATTTTTTAGTTAAAAATAAATCCCTACCATATTTAACTTATTATATTTGATATAAGTTCTATTTATTTTTTAAGCTCCATTCCAATCACTTGGATTGGTATTCCAAGCAGTTAGGATATCTTGTTCTTTTGTCGTTATATATTTGGTGTCAAGAGCTTGTTCCAACAAACATTTATAATTGCTCAATGTATGCAAGGTTACTTTTTCTTCACTGAAATTATTGTTTGCGACTTCAAAACCATACGTAAAAATGGCAACCATCCCTTTGACGTTAAGGCCAGCTTCTTTAAGAGCTTTAACGGCGTTTAAGCTGCTTTTACCGGTGCTGATTAAATCTTCAACGACCACCACATTCTGTCCACGCTGTACAAATCCTTCAATTTGGTTTTGGCGACCATGGCTTTTGGCTTCTGGCCTTACATAAACAAAAGGCAACCCCAAATACTCTGCAACCAAGACACCTATACCAATGGCGCCTGTGGCAACACCAGCAATAACGTCTGGTTTTCCATAATTTTGTTCAATGTGTTTTGCCATTGTTTCCCGAATGTAATTCCTAATAGGTGGAAAAGACAATACAATGCGATTATCGCAATATATAGGGGATTTCCATCCAGAAGCCCAAGTAAAAGGTTGGTTGGGTTGCAATTTTATGGCATTAATCTGCAATAATAACTTTGCGGTTTGTTTTGCGGTAGCTTTATCAAAAATCATGTCGCAAAACTAAACAAATTTGTGAAATCCTATTTTAAAAATTTCCATAAATTAAATTTTAAATGTATTGCTGTAACTCAAAAAATGATATTTTTACCAACTTATAAATAACGTAAGCCATCAAATGACCACAATATTTGTCAACGATAAACCTATTATATTAACCACTGAGGTTGGCTATGAAAACAACTTCAAGAATTATTTATTAAAGACGGTTCATATTGGTAAGGTCATCAAAGAATTAAATTCCACATCTGTGGAAGGTGTAAGGCTTATCGGAAAAAACAAGGAGAAACTTTTATCAAAGTTTTTAAAAAAACTCCCGAATATTGTTGCAGGAGGCGGAAAAGTAATCAATGGGAAAGGTGAAATTCTGTTTATTTACAGAAATGACAAATGGGATTTGCCAAAAGGTAAAGTTGAAGGAAAGGAAAGTATTGAGGAAACCTCGCTTCGTGAGGTGGAAGAAGAAACCAATGTCACAGGTCTCAAAATCGTGAAACCAATCGAAACCACCTATCATATTTTTAAGCGGAATGGACGTTATAAAATTAAAATCACGTATTGGTTTGAAATGACCTCCGATTATGTTGGTAAACTAGAGCCTCAAGTAGATGAAGGAATTACAAAGGTAGAATGGTTAAATGCTGACCAAATCAAAGAGGCAATGGAAAATTCGTATGCCAACATCAAGATATTGGTCTAATATTTTGCAATCGACTAGTTTTTAAAGCAAGTCAGTTATAGCTTATTCGGTAAACAGGATATTGTAAATGGACTTTCTCATAATTGTCACTTTGCTTATGCAGCCAATCTAATTGTGCATACCAACTGTTTGAAAAATCGGCTTCGGATTTCTTTTTGGCTTCAAAAGTAGCTTTCAACTCTTCATCGTTATTCATTAATTCTTTAGCCATATCTTCCCACACATAGGGTGAAAATCCTTCTTTTTGTTGTAAAATGGAATCGAAAAAATTCCAGTTAAAAAATGAATCCGTTGCTTGAGGTTCCAAAGTTTCAAGGAGATATCGCATGGCATTCTGGTTGGTATTGATGTAATAATCCCCTTTCTGAAATTTTACCTCTTTTTCTTCGGAATTGATATTGGTATTGTAATGTTGATAATGTCCTTCATAAGGTTGATTCCTCGTGTTGAAAGTTTTAATTTTATAAGATTCAACTATGATTGTTGTGTCTTTTTTAAATTGCGACATTTCGACCTTATTCAACTTTAATAGATCAATAATAGGCCACCAGCCTTGAGGTATGATGTATGCTCGTGGGACAGATATTTCCATAGTTGGCTTAAAATAATTCTGGTATGCTACGTTTTTTGTGAATGGTTTGTCGCGATCATACTTTAAACGGTCTTTTCCTGTAATTTCACTCGGAATCATTTCGCCTTCAAACCCATTGAATTTTAAGGTGGAGGATTTGGTTGTATCTACTTGCCAATCGAGTGGATACGTTTTGGAGGCTCGAAAGTTCTCAAGAGCATTTGATCGTAAATTCTTTATTTTTTCCGAATCGGTTTCCATAATTTCAATCATGCTTTTCATCAATTCGTATGTGCCTTCCACACGCTGTTTGTAAGGTTTGAGCATGTGTGTTTCTACCATCATTCCTAATGTGTTCCACAAAGTGGTGTATCCTGTAGAATATCTTGGGGAATCCATAAATTGGCTAAAGCCCTTATCTGGAGTTTCATTAAACACATTTACATAAGGTGTAATATCCCATTTTATTGCTGCTAATTTTTGCTCCAAGTTGGGCATCATTTCGGTATGAAGGTAATTGCCCAAATCACCGCCAAGCTTATTGTGCTGGGTAAATAGATGTGTCAACGTGTATTGATAATCAGCACCATTGCTCACATGGTTATCAATAAACACGTCTGGCTGCACCAAATGGAATATCTCTGCAAACGTCCGGGCGTTTTTGGTGTCACTTTTTATAAAATCCCTATTTAAATCAAAATTTCGTGAATTACCTCTAAATCCATATTCTTTTGGCCCATTTTGGTTGGTTCTGGTTGTAGAATTTCGGTTAAGGCTTCCACCTATATTATAAATTGGAATGGTGACCAAGACTGTGCTTTTCGGTGCTTCAATTTTTCCTTGAACGATGTCGCTAAAAAGCATCATTGTAGCATCAATACCATCCGATTCTCCAGGATGGATGCCATTGTTGATGAGAAGAATTCGCTTATTTTTTCTAATAGATTGAAAATCAAATTCTTTGTCAGGATTTAGGGTGACCATGTGCAAGGGTTTCCCAGAATCTGTTTCTCCAATAGAATCAAATGAAATCTGCGGATATGCATCAGCCAAATCAGAGTAATATTGAATGGTTTGTTGGTAAGTGGCGGTTTCCATTCCATTACTTTTCTCAAAAATGGTGACAAAATTAGGTTCCATTTTTTCTTTTATTAATGCACAAGAGGTAAAAATGATGAAGAGAATAAAAAGTTTTTTCATTTTGAAGATTTTGCTCTCAAACTTAATCAATTTAAACTAATTTTGTAGCGCTAAAACTAGTTCATAATGCGTCAAACAACTGATACAATTTTAATGATCCGTCCTATAAGTTTTAGGATGAACGAACAAACGGCCGTAAACAATTTTTTTCAGGAAGACATAGATATTAAAAATGCTGAAATTAATGTAAAAGCACAATCGGAGTTTGACTCGTTTGTGGAAAAGTTAAGAGCTGCGGGTGTCAACGTGTTTGTCGAGCAGGATGATAAATTAATGGATACGCCAGATTCAATCTTCCCTAATAACTGGGTAAGTTTTCACGAAAATGGTGATGTCGCCATCTATCCAATGTTTGCAGAAAACAGACGAAAGGAACGCCGTGAGGAAGTATTTTTGAGTTTGGAGAACGATGGATTTAAAATCGAAAACATCGTCGATTATACGAGTGCCGAAGAAGATGGTTATTTTTTGGAAGGTACAGGAAGCGTGGTGCTCGATAGGGTAAACAGGAAAGCCTATTGCGCTTTATCGCCAAGGGCAGACGAAGAATTGTTTATAGAATTCTGTGAAGATTTTGAATACACTCCCATAGTTTTTATCGCCAACCAAACAGTGGAAGGCAAACGGATGCCAATATATCATACCAATGTGATGATGTGTATTGCCGAGACTTTTGCAGTGATTTGTTTAGATTGCATTGATGATAAGCACGATCGTAAAAACGTGGTGAAACATTTGAAACAAAGCGGCAAGGAAATTATTGAAATCTCGGAGGAGCAATTGGCCAACTTTGCTGGCAACATGTTACAGGTTAGAGGTAAAGACGATAAACGATATTTGGTGATGAGCAAAGCGGCTCATAGTGCTTTGAACTCAATGCAGATTTCGAAAATATCGATGCATTGCGACATTCTTTATAGCGATTTAAAAACTATTGAAACCTGTGGAGGTGGAAGTGCACGCTGTATGATGGCAGAAGTGTTTTTGCCAAAAGACTAGTAAGCTATTCGTTGATAGGGTCGATCTTTGGAAGTTCAACGAAAAACTTGGTACCGACATTTTGAGTGCTTTCTACCCAAATTTTCCCTTTGTTGAGTTCTACCAATTCTTTACAAATCGTAAGGCCCAAACCAGTTCCTTTTTCGTTTTTGGTTCCTATGGTTGTAAAGCCATTCCCTTTAAATAGTTTGTTCAGGTTTTCCCTAGAAATTCCGACACCAGTATCTTCTACACAAATGATAGACTTACCATTTTTATGCTGATTAGAAATGGTAATGATATCTCCAACTTTGCTGAATTTAACCGCGTTGGTTAACAAATTTTGAATGACGATCTCCACCATATCTTTATCCGCATATACTTGTTCGCGTTGTGTTTCATCGATTAAGACGATGCGTTTTTGCTCTATTTTAGGTTCTACTAACCTTACTTTGTTATGAAATACGTCCTGAATATTGAAGAATTCAGGTTTTGGTTCGAGATTTTGCATTTGCGATTTTGACCAATTCAGTAAATTAAAAAGCAGTAACGACGCATTATTGGCATTTTCGCTCAATTCCGGGATCAATTCGTTGAACTCTTCTCTTGTGATACTGTCCTCTTTTAGCAAATCCAAAAAGCCTTTTATGGAAGATATCGAATCTTTTAAATCGTGGGATACTATAGAAAATAAGCGATCTTTTGCCTTGTTTATTTCTTCCAGATGTTGGGTTTGTTCCAGAATGGCATCATTCTGAAGTTGAATCTGTTCATTTTTTGCCTCCAGATCTTCACTGTATTTTATGGTACTCTTTCTTCTGAGATATATTAAAAGTAAAATAGTAAGGACCGTTATAAATGCGGCAATCAGCAAATATGAAATTATTTTCAGTTTTTTTAATTGTTCTTCGTTTGCAGAGTTTTCTTGTTGGTTTATGGATCCAAGATTTTTCTCATAGTTCATATCATATGAACTTTCAAGGCCAGAAGATGAATTGCTTGGAATTTGGGAGGGTTCTTGTTGTTGCATTTCCTCTTTTAAAGCATAATATTCCCTTTG
>JBGSXJ010000020.1:0-3764 GCA_041751535.1 Aquaticitalea sp. | reverse complement strand
CGCTAATTGGAGGAATAAATTCCATTGTTGCCCTTCTAGATCAATCCATACATCTTTGGCGTCATCGATTAACCAATAGCAGTATCCTACAGCTTTGCCAATGGACCGAGCATTCTTCAAAATTAATGGATCATTTGTGCCTGATAGTCCTATGGCGTATTCTGCCATTACCCTGAATGGTTCGGCCGATTTCTTATAAAGTGCTTTTTTGATCATTCGTAGATTGGCAGCATCTGATAATGGCTCTTTGGACAGAAAATTTTGTGCTTCAAAGAGTTCTTTCATCATCCTGTAGAGATCATCTGATTTATTTAATTCTTTATTTTCAAAATTTAATTTCTCTGTGTCTTGCAATACACTGGTGACCAAATTACTTAAGAACTCTTCAGTAGGTGTCAATGGGTGTATTTCTTCAATTTTTGTTTTTATAAAAGGTTGAAAAACTTTTAGAGATGTGACCCTTTTGGAACCGTCCGTGGTTTCATCACATAAATAATCGAACAAACTAATACCTAAATTAAATCTGCCACACCAGTCAGCTGCTTGCTTCTGTTCGGTTTCATTTAAATTAAACAGTTCACTGAACATTTTTCCATGAAGTGCACCAAAGCCATAAACAGAACGGAGCAAATTATCTTCTAAAGCTGGCGAAAATTCGTTAGACTTCTGTATATAAATATTTTTAAAGCCGAGACCAGTTCGGGCTGCTATGTACTTATCTGTAAAATGAAGATGATGTGGTAACCCAGCTTTTAGCCAGGTGTCAAAAAAAACGTTACCGAAATGTTCATTCCAATCCATTAATTTTAGGAGTTTTAGATGGGTTCATTTTAATAATTTCGCTATATTTATAGCAATCAAGGACATAGCAAGCCATGGCAGTCGCGAACAGTCCGTCTTGATCTTTGACATATGAATTCCCTCCTCCATGTTCATTATTCCAAGCTTCAACTTTATCAGGATCTAACATATTGGGAGCAGGGATTCTTAAAATATATTGTCCTTCCCAGCTTCCATCTTTATTTTGAGATTGTAGCAGACTCTGTGCACACAAGTGTTTTTCTGGAGCGCTATCAGTATCTGATAAATGGACAAAACATTCCAACGAAAGCGCCGTCGTAAAAGGATCGAAACTTGTAGATATATCCAGACCAAAACCACCATCAGGAAGTTGTCTTTTTACCAAGCTTTGTAGTAAATTTTTTGCATGTTCATTAGGCAAACGCTCCCGTCGTAAAGAAAGCGCCCTTAATAAAAGTGTAGTTGCATAAAAAGGGCTTCGCCACCAGTAGGAGTTAATAAATCCTTCGCTAGTTTGCTGCTCTTTTAGCCAAGCAATCATTTCTGGCACTTTTGCATTATTGATATCAGCGAGAACGGCGGCTATGGATACATCTGGATGTGCAGAAGTCCAACCTTTAATGGTTTCGTTGTTAGGTGCTGAGATAAATTCACGAATCCCTGATTCTAGGCGATACGTCGAAACACCTCTATCAACAAAATGACTCCACAAAAATGCCTTCGCATTCTCTAACTCCAATCCACTATTTATAAAACGTAACTGTAATGCCAATAAGCACCAAGATGTAGAATCGGCATCTGATGGAACATTAGCGCTATAGGACCATCCATTTGATGGTTGACGCGATTTAATTAGAAAATCTTGTGCTTCTTTAATAACTTCTTTCCGTTCACAAAGTTTGTAAATATGAGCGACTACAAAACCAGTGACCCATACATCAGACTCACCAGCTAATGTTGGAAAACCTCGCCAGCGTCCATGAATTGCTTTAGATAAAAGATAGTTTGTTCCTTTTTTAATGACATTGTTCACCAATGCTTCCTCAAAGTTATGAATTGAACCCATTCAAGATAAATTTAAGTATATTTTATAAATGTACTGTAATTCAGTCATTTATAGAAAATAATTTCTTACATTTAAATCATGGTTGGAACGCAACCAAAAATTTAACTAACCAATCTTTTATATACTATGGATAGAATAATCACAATTACAGGCAGTGACACTGCAAGCTCCACTTTGACATTATCGGATCAAGGCACTACTAACACTATTCCTGGAGATCAGGTCACCTGGGTTCTTGGACCAGGATGTGGAGTTGCTGCTATTGTAGGAATTAAGAACAAACCAATTTCTGTTGACGTGTTCAGCCCGGATCCAGCTCCTCTAAATAACGGTACTACTAGTTGGCAAGGAACTATTAATACTGCAATTGAAGTTGAAACCGAAGAGCAATACACCATTATATGGAACTCTATAGGCGGAGGGTGGCATGGGCAAGGTTTGGGACCGATTACCACCGATCCAAAAATAATAGTTAAGCCCACACAATAATATGATCTATAAAGTAAAAGCCTATCAATTCTTGACGGGTTTTTTTTATTTTATTTTTTTATTAGGAAGTGCTCAAGATCAAAGGAAATCAGATAGTTTGTATAACATTTACAAGGCTGATACCATTCAAGGTATAGCAAAACTAGAACTTTTGGCAAATCTTGCTTTTAACGAGGTAAATGATCTTAATCTGGCCTTAAAATATGCTGATGAATTGATTCGTTTGTCAAAGCAAAAAGGTGATTATCCTTACTTATCGCAAGGCTATTTTCAAAAAGGAAATAAAAAAGCACAGTTAGGTGATTTGGAAGAAGCAGTTGAAGCTTTTTTCAACTGTGCGGAAGTCGCAAGGAAAAATAACCGGACTCAAATGGAAGGCAGTGCTTACGGAGCCATCGCTGGAATTTATTCCGTTTCTGATAATCATAAAAGCGCAATGCTTTATTATCATAAAGCTATCACTATTTTGCGAAAAGCAAAAGATACTATTCCTTTGGCTTCTTTCATTATGAATGCCGGGGATAACTTGCTTATGAACAAAGAATATGATTCCGCCTTGGTCTACTTTAAAGAATCTGGAGCACTTTTCGAAAAGAGCAATTATCTGATTGGAAAAGCTTATAATCTAGGCAATATAGGCATGGTCTATGCCAATAAGGGGCAAAATAGTCTTGCAGAAAAAAATATCATCGAGGCTGTTAAGATATTGGAAGAATTTGAAGATTATTATCCTATCAGTATTTATTTGCTCTCCATGTCCGATATCTATCTAGAAAAGGGTAATCGCGATGTAGCAATTGATTATGCGCAAAGGAGTCTCTCTTTGGGCGAGAAACATCACTTAAAAGAACAAATCAGTGATGCCAATCTTAAATTATCAGAACTATATGAAAAAGCTGGTAATAGTTTAGAATCCCTAAAACATTACAAGGACTTTGTCGTATATCGAGACAGTTTGAACAATATCAAAGCCGTTCAATCAATGGCAGATATCCGAACCAATTTTGAAGTTTCCCAAAAACAGGTCGAAGTAGATTTATTAAATCAACAGAAAAGGAATCAACTCATTATTCTAGGTTTCACCGTGGTTCTCTTGCTTACCTTGTTTTGGTATTATAGAACCATTTCTAGAGAGAAAAAAAGATCTGAATCTCTTTTACTTAATATTTTGCCTTCTGAGATCGCGAAGGAACTAAAAATCAATGGAAAAGTGGAAGCGGTCAATTGTAACTCGGTGACTGTATTGTTCACTGATTTTGTACAATTCTCGACAATAGCCGAACATATAGAACCTGAACAACTGGTAAAAAGCATCGATCATTATTTTAAAAAATTTGATGAAATCACCTCCAAGTATGGCATAGAGAAAATTAAAACCATAGGTGATTCTTATATGTGCGTTTCAGGA
>JBGSXJ010000019.1:0-3480 GCA_041751535.1 Aquaticitalea sp. | reverse complement strand
ATTAATTTCCTATATAGGTTTTAAAAGATGGAAACATACGGTGCAGATCATCGTTGTACTATTATTGGCATTACTGTCTAATTTAGCCCTCAAACGCTTTATTGATAGGGCTAGGCCTGACATTGAGCAATTGGTAGTGGCGAAATCCTTAAGCTATCCAAGCGGGCATGCCATGGTTGCCATGGCTTTTTATGGCTTCGTGATTTACCTGATCTACAGATACAAACTCCATATCGGACTCAAAATAGGTATTATACTGCTGCTGGCATTTCTGATTTTAAGCATCGGTTTCAGTCGTATTTATCTAGGTGTACACTTTCCTTCAGATGTGGTAGGTGGATTTATTGCAGGCTTTATTTGGGTGGTGTTTTGTGTTATTATCTTTGACGTCATTGAAGTATTTAGACGCGACAAAAATACGTGATCACCAATGAAGTTGAGCAGTATCTCAAAACTTCAAAGGTGGAACTACACTCCAACTTGCTAATATGACTGGAAACTTTCAGATACTTTAAATATAAAAGTGATCCGTCAGAATACTTGATAAGAAACCAAACGCCGTTCGATACTATGGATGGATTGTGAAACAAATGAAGTGGTGTCATATACCATACCTATGCCATCGGCATACAAATAATTATTGGTTCCTGGTAATTGCTCTTCATCTTCATTGAGCACATAATAGTTCATACTGGCACAGTCAAAATTCCCAGCCGGAGTTTGCATGGTTGTTGTGGTTTCATTCAGCTTTAAATAATACTCGAAACTGGAATCACTATCTACCAATATGGGTTCAAAACTCGTATGGACAAACTTAACGGTGCCATTGTCTCGCAACAAATAACCATTCTCTTCCCGTAATAATTCGAAATGTTCACCATTAGGATTGCAAAAGCTTACTTGGTTTTCATTACCAGTGGTCAAGGTCCTAAACTTGTAAAAAGTATTGCCCAATACTGTTTCGGTTGCCACGATACTTACCGAATCGATAACACCTGTATCGTCATAAACCTGGGTGTTGATATTGTATTTGTAGTTCTTATAGACCCATGTATTTCCTACGGTCAATGCATAAAAGTTAGCAGATGTTTGTGGTGGTGATTGTACGTCATCACTGGTGTTGCAGGCAAAAAATAAGGTACTAAAAAGCAGACAGAAAAGGATTCGATTCATAAACAAATGATTGTGTTATCAATAAAACATAATGGCAAGCAATATATAAAATATGGGTTGTTAGTTACATGATAAACGACAGATATTTAAAATTAGTATCTAGACATCTTCAATAAATTGAAAATTCAAATTCTGACGTCATTCAGTTTGTATTTTAAAGCAAATAACTAAAATATAAGTAGTTATAAATAGGATGTCTGCAGTAGTTTGACATTCGAAGCAGATTTTAGGCCGACGATAGAAGGGAAACAAAATCAAATTTGGGCAAATGTCACCCTTGTCTTTGTCAAAGTAAATGATTCATGGAAAATAACCCACGAGCATTTCACTGAATTTGAAAAACCACAGCCAGCCTAATAGTCAATAATAAAACACTCCTAGGTGTTTGATGTCTAATATCGGTGCTCAAACATTTTGTATCCCTAATCCCAAAAAATTGTTAAAATAATATAGACGACTGTAACTAAATTAGTTATGGCTCGTCTTTATTTTAATCGCCCTACTTCTAAATTTCATTATCACAATATACATGTGTATGAAGGCTTTAACCCCAAGTTAAGGCTGAAACTGATTTAACCTAAAAATAAAATAATATGTAGCATTTTTTACAACTGAATATGAAAACGACTAATACAACCACCAATAAAACCTTCCACTTGTGTCCATTAAAAAGGGATACTTCACATGGTAATGGCCTTATACTTATAGCAGACATCAGTGGATTCACAAAATTTGTACGTGAGACAAGCGTTCATGAAGGAAGTTCCATTACTCAAATGTTGCTGTCATCGATCATGGATAGCAATATTCTCAACCTCAAAGTCTCAGAGATAGAAGGGGATGCCATCTTTTTCTATAAATATGGTGAACTGCCTTCAGTATGTTCAATTTTAAAGCAGTATGAATTGATGCTCGACAATTTCAACACAAAACTCAATGCGATTTCAGTTGAATTCAAAAAAAGGTTGGAGCTTTCCCTTAAGGTCATTGTTCATGCAGGTGCCATGACACAATATAGTATTGGAAAATTCAAAAAGCTTTATGGTGAAAGTGTCATTGAAGCCCATCGATTACTAAAGAATCCTATACCAAGTAGGTCGTATGTGTTGCTTACTGCCGAGCTTATTAAGATGTTGGTGGATCCTTCTGCCGATGACAACTGTATGGAATCGAATGTAAAAATGCTTTCGCAATCCTATGGAACGGACAAGCCTTTGGAATTTACGTATTACGATTATGAGCTAAAAGGAAGTAGTAGTGTTTCATTTAATAATCATTGCGATCATCCATTCCATTCTTAATAAAGCACTATTTGGAAATGGACAATATACATGTCAAAAAAAAGAACGGTTACCATTTGGTCAACCGTTCTTTCATTATAATTAAGGTCTGTTATTAATTCACATCAAATCGGTCCAAGTTCATCACTTTGGTCCAAACTTTTACAAAATCAGCAACAAATTTATCATCCGAATCGCCACAAGCATAATATTCGGCAAGGGCGCGTAGTTCGGAATTAGAACCAAAGATGAGGTCCGCACGGGTCCCTGTCCATCTCAATTCGCCTGTCTTACGATCGCGACCTTCAAACAGGTTTTGAGCATCATTGGTTGCTTTCCATGTGGTGCGCATATCAAGTAAGTTGATAAAGAAGTCGTTGCTCAAAGCTTCTGGCCTATTTGTAAATACGCCATGTTTAGAGCGATCAAAATTGGTGTTCAGTACACGCATTCCACCCAAGAGCACGGTCATTTCGGGTGCAGTAAGGGTTAAAAGCTGTGCACGATCCACGAGCATTTCTTCAGCAGTGGTTTTATGCCTTGGTTCGTAATAATTTCGGAATCCATCGGCTGCTGGCTCAAGAGGCAAAAAAGCATCTACATCTGTTTGTTCCTGTGAAGCATCAGCACGTCCAGGAGTAAAAGGTACGTTGACTGAATGGCCTGCATTTTTTGCCGCCTGTTCTACGCCTACACTACCTCCCAAAACAATTAAATCGGCAAGTGATACCTTCTTACCATCCGATTGGGCGTTATTAAAGGCGGTTTGAATACCTTCCAATCTATCCAGTACTTTTGCCAAATGTGTCGGGTTATTGACTTCCCAACTTCGTTGTGGTTCCAAACGAACACGTGCTCCATTAGCGCCACCGCGTTTATCAGAGCTTCTAAAGGTTCCTGCAGACGCCCATGCAGTCGATACCAATTGTGATACTGACAATCCCGAATCCAAAATGGATTGCTTTAAATCTGTTACATCCTGATGATCGATAATGGGATGTGTCACTTCGGGAATTGGATCTTGCCA
>JBGSXJ010000018.1:0-2329 GCA_041751535.1 Aquaticitalea sp. | reverse complement strand
TTTGGCCGTTTTGAAAAAGGTATTGTAAATAACGCGCCATTTAAATAAAGAAACCAAACCTGTGTGCAAAATGGTATCATCGATATCACTTGCCACTCCATAACTGCAATTATCGGGAATCAACATTTCGCCAGGAAATCGATTTTCTAACTGAATAACACGGTTATTAGTAAAATCTTTATAAGAAAGTTCCACATTTAACCATCCCTCTTCATTAATCATTGACATCAGATTTTCAACAGTTTCATCGATTAAAAAATAACCTTCATTATCAGTTTTTGTTTCTATGATATGATTATTTGGAAGCTTTAGAAGTAAATGGGCATGCTTAATTTGATCGGTATCAAAACGTTTGTAAGCTTCGATAAGAAGTTTTATAGGATGCTTTCCTTCAAGATCAATGGATTCGTCCTCCAATGCACGACCTCTTATATACAAATGGGAATTGGTTCCATAACTTTGGAACACTATAATTTTTAAAGGATCTTTTTTAAACCATCTCATAATTAAAAATGCCAAGTTTGCGGCCATAGCCATATTATTGCCAATCCTGATATTACTGCTATCCCGAAGGCAATGACCACTAATTTAGCGATTTCTTTTGCGCCAATAACGATCGCCATTACTCCTTTGAAAACCAAATTGGAAATGGATGCCAACAAAATCAATTTCCATCCCAAATCTGTCTGTAGACGCTCGCCTTTTATCATTTGTGACAACGATAAGGTGATGGCATCAACATCTGTCAATCCACTAATTATGGCAACGATGTATAATCCGTCGTTTCCAAATTGCCTTTTGGTGAAGGCAACCAGCAATAATATAAAACCATATAACAATCCAAAAATAATTGCACTTTTTAATTGAGCAGGATTTTCTGGTTCTGGCATTTGATCATCTTTCGTGTCTTTATTTACCAAATAAAACAATCCTACAGATAACAAAGCTAGGACTATAACTTCTGCCACCAAAGGTAAAATCATCATTTGTAATTTTTCCGGAACCACCACAGCCACTTCAATGACGACTCGTATCATAGCCACCATTGAGGCGGTTGTGATTATAAACACGGCCAATTTACTTATGGATTTTTGTTCTTTTGATTTACGGGCATAACTTACGGTTGTCGCAGTGCTGCTTATTAAGCCACCGAGTATACCGTTTGAAATGATGCCCACTTTTTTACCAACAATTTTGTAAATGAAATATCCTACGACGCTAATACCGACAATAAGCGTCACCATCAACCAGACGTTTTTTGGATTGAGGACGTCCAAAGGCCCAAAGGTTCTATCAGGCAATATCGGCAGAATGATGAGGCTGATCCCTGCCAAGGTCATGATAGCTGACAGATCTTTATTGCTCAATTTTTCGATCAAGTCGTGCAAATGCTCCTTTACATATAGCAAAACCGCCATTGTAGCGCCCACAATCACACCAACTAATTGGCTGCCCATGACAAGATAAGCGCCAATTGCAAACATCAATAAAGCCGCTACTTCTGTAGTTTGTCCCACATCTGCCTCATCAAATTTTTTGATTTTGATATAATTGGCCATCATCAACATTGCTGCGATACAAAGACCAAGCACTGGAAGGATAAAGGCATTGTCAAATTCTCGAGTTAAGAAACCTGCCATCACCCCCAAAATCGAAATGAGCGTAAAAGTTCTTACGCCAGCCATGTGATTATCGGTTTTTTCACGTTGAAGGCCAACCAAAAGACCCAATCCGAAGGCGATGCCCAATGTGGTTAAATCATGATAATTCATAAGTACTAAAATACGAAATCCAATAAAAAAACCACATCGATCGATGTGGTTTTAATTTAAAATATTTAATCACTGATTTAGTTATTCTCTGTTCTCTTTAAATCTGCAATGGCATTTTTCACTTCAACAAGAGTACCTTTAATAATCATTTCCTCATTGACGGTAACACCATCTTCTGTATAGGATTTAGTTACAATTGCTTTTGCATTATCAGGTTCCACTGATGTCATTTCTACTATATATTCATTGCGAATGTTTTGAGAATTGACTTCTGCAGTTTCAATTGTATGTCCACCTAAAATTGGAGCAATAACCAATCCGATAAGACAGGTTAATTTGATTAAGATATTCATTGATGGACCAGAAGTATCCTTGAATGGATCACCTACAGTATCACCAGTAACCGCTGCTTTGTGCGCATCAGAGCCTTTAAAAGTCATCACTCCGTTAATCAAGACACCTGCTTCAAATGATTTTTTAGCGTTGTCCCAAGCTCCACCAGCGTTGTTCTGAAAGATAGCCCAAAGTACTCCACTGACTGTAACACCAGCCATATA
>JBGSXJ010000017.1:0-1606 GCA_041751535.1 Aquaticitalea sp. | reverse complement strand
CAACCCTCTAGAAATGGAGAAGGTGCTACATTCTACTTAATGATCGATTCATTTATCGACGCATTGGATAGATAACCAAACATAATTACTCATCTGTAATTATTTTTCTTCTTAACATTTTTCTATTAAGTACGTCTGTGAGGACGCATTGACCCGAAGCGTCGGGATTGTTTTAATCTTTTATTAACTCAAAAATTTAGAAAAATGAGCACACAAAAATTCGCAACCCAAGCGTTGCATGCAGGACACGATGTCCAAAAAAATGGTGGAACAAGAGCTGTTCCTATTTATCAATCTACAGCCTATGTGTTTAATAATTCCGATCATGCGGCCAATTTATTTGCCCTTGCAGAACCAGGGAATATTTACACACGAATAAACAATCCGACCAACGACATTTTAGAGCAGCGTTTGGCTGCGCTCGAAGGCGGAATTGCAGCTGTAGTTACTGCTTCAGGGACAGCGGCAACTTCAACCGCCTTATTTACATTGTTGAGAGCTGGAGATCATATCGTGGCCTCTAACAGCTTGTATGGAGGATCCTACAATCTTTTGAGCGTTACCTTGCCAAGACACGGAATAACAACAACTTTTGTGGATCCTTCCAATCCTGAAAATTTTAAAAATGCCGCACAAGAAAACACCCGCGCATTTTTCATTGAATCCCTAGGAAATCCGAAACTCGATGTCTTGGATATTGAAGCAATAGCAAAGGAGTCCAAGGCTTTTAAAGTGCCACTGATTGTTGATAACACTGTTGCGACGCCTTACTTGTTAAACCCAATTCAATATGGTGCCAATATTGTGATTCATTCCCTAACTAAATATATTAACGGGAATGGGACTGCTCTAGGAGGTGTCATCATTGATGCCGGAACCTTTGATTGGACCAATGGAAAATTCCCAGAATTTACGGAACCTTCCGCTGGTTATCACGGACTTGTTTATAGTGAAGCCTTAGAAGCGGCCGCCTTTATTGCAAAAGTACGTATTGAAGGTCTGCGGGATTATGGAGGTGCTTTGAGCCCATTTAATGCCTGGCAAATCATCCAAGGTCTTGAAACTTTGGAATTACGTATTAAAAAACACAGCCAGAATGCTCTGGAATTGGCAAAATGGCTTCAAGATCAACCAGAAGTTAAATGGGTCAATTATCCAGGATTGGAAACGAGCAAATACAAAAAATTAGCTGAAAAATACTTGCCAAACGGTCAAAGCGGAATAGTGACTTTTGGCGTAAATGGTGGTTATGAAGCTGCAAAGCATATCGCAGATACAACCAAACTGTTTTCCCTTCTTGCCAATATAGGCGACACGAAATCACTCATCATTCATCCTGCGAGTACAACACATCAACAATTGAGTGATGAAGCTCAACAGAGCACTGGTGTTACTAAAGATTTGATTCGTCTATCCGTCGGGATCGAAGATATAGAGGATTTAAAATTGGATTTGAAGGAGTCATTTAAAACCATCAATAAAGCACATTTGGTATAATTGAATATAATCAAAAGCATCATTTGGATTCCGAATGGTGCTTAAATATCAATGTTAAAATATGATGGTGATGAAGACTCTTAAATACATCGAAATAAAAGATTATAAA
>JBGSXJ010000016.1:0-18705 GCA_041751535.1 Aquaticitalea sp. | reverse complement strand
CTTTGTCTAATGGGCAGGTGATTACCAAAAGGGCGGTGAAACGGTTTTAGGTGATAGTTGTTGATGAGAACTGAATAATGGTACGTAAATACCAGATTGTTTTAAAATATTTTCCCACCGCACATCTTAAAAAATAATTTTGGCCAAACGTATCCAGAAGACTTCCGTAAGCGCATTTGCAAAACCACACAAGCCGATCAACAACCAAAGTTTTGCAAAAGAGCCAAATAAGCGAAGCGATTCACCAACACCATGGATACAAATAATACAGTGAGTTATTTTCCAACGCTCGACAGGAATGTTGAAAATAGTTTGAGATAAATGAAGGCAAATCAAAAATCTTTATCTAGTTTTGACACATTATGTCAACAGAGGTTATGTCAACAGAAACAATAGGCGAAAAGTTAAGACACATAAGAGAAGAACAGGAACTTCCATTGCGGAAAGTTGCAGCTTTGCTAGACATTGATGTGGCGATTTTAAGCAAAATGGAGCGTGGAGAGCGGAAAATCACCAAAGAAGTTGTTCTGAAACTTGCCGACATATACAATTACAATCCCGACGAACTTTTGGTTTCTTTCCTTAGCGACAAGATTTTATATGAAATTCAAGACGAAGATTTAGGAATAGAAGCACTGAAAGTTGCAGAGGAAAGGGTAAAATATATGAAAGCGAATATGAGGAAATGACAATAGCTGAATTAGAAAAAATGTGGTCAGCGTTTGCTGATATCGTTTTGATATTTGGCATTGGTTTGATGAAAAATTGCCAAATGGAATCGCTGAATATGCAATTTAAATTTTGACTATGGGTACAAAATCGAATAAAGCATTTAATAATCTTCCTATTCTCCCTCCAAAACAATCTTTGGCAGAGACAATTGCGATTCTCAAACAAGAAAGTAAATCTGCAGTTGCTTTGGCTGAATTAAAGGGACTTACGAACACATTGCCCAACCCGAACATTCTCATTAATGCAGTTATTTTAAAAGAAGCACAAGCGAGTTCTGGTATTGAGAATGTGATTACCACTCAGGATAAACTTTACCAAGCCTTATATGCCAAATCTGCTAAACCTGATGTAGCGACCAAAGAGGTTTTACGATATAGAGAAGCCCTTCTAATGGGTACACGCTTAATAAAAGAAAAGGGATTTCTGAATACCAATGGAATAATTGCTATTCAGAAAGAATTGGAAGGAAATAATGCGGGGTTGAGAAAGCTTCCGGGAACAGCTTTAATCAACGACTTGACCAATGAAGTAATTTACACTCCTCCTGATAATTTCGATACGATTAGTGACTTAATGAAAAATCTTGAAGCGTATATCAATACTGATGAAGATGATGTGTCTCCATTAATCAAGTTAGCTATTCAGCATTATCAATTTGAAAGCATCCATCCTTTTTATGATGGGAACGGTAGAACAGGTAGGATTATCAATGTCTTGTATTTGATTTTGAAAGGACTTTTAAACGAACCTGTTTTGTACCTGAGTTCATATATTATCCAAAACAAAGCAGATTATTACCGACTATTACAAGAAGTACGTACCAAAAATAATTGGGAAGATTGGATTTTGTATATGTTGAAAGGTATAGAACAGACCGCTTTAAGTACAATTGTGCAAATCAACAAAATCAACCATTTGTTCAGCGAGACTCAAAAATTGGTACAGGAAAAATTGCCTAGAATCTATTCAAAAGATTTAATAGAACAGCTTTATATCCATCCATACAGCAAGATTGAGTTTTTAGTAAATAATTTGGGTATCGAAAGAAAGGCTGCGTCAAGATACTTAAGCAGTTTAGAGGAATTAGGAGTTTTGAAATCCCAACAAAAGGGTAAAGAAGTCATATACATCAATACCAAGCTTTATAATTTACTCAAGAAGGGATAGATATAACGTGTACCAAAATGTCCCACGAACAACAAAACGCGTACCATATATTAAGATTATGGTACATGAAAATAAAACGTGAGACATTTGGGGACATAATAAATGGTAATGCAAATTCATCAAGAACTCATCATAACTTTAAGTGGTCAACCTATATCACTGACGTACAAATTCCAAGCACCAAATTCCAATCCCGATAGCTATAGGGACCAATTCCAAAAGGAAAAACGATACAAACGTTAGGTAAAGGAACCCTAAAAGAATTAAATATGCCTCTATGCCTACTGGAGCATTCTTAAAGACTGTATTTTAAAGACAAAATCAGATTGCGTCCTGGCGCGGAAATACCTGACGAGTAGGGCCGGTAACGTTGGTCCGTGATATTTTCCAAACTGGCTACAATGGTAGCAGCGTCCGTGATTTTGTATTGCGTTCTTAAGTTAAGTGTATACCAAGAAGGCGCATACGGATTTCCATTGCTGTCCAAAGCATACATAAAGTCTTTCTCAAGTTCGGAAGGTGCCAATTGATTGAATGATAACTCGTTGTTGTAGTTCGCAAAAGCATCAATTTGAAATTTTGAATGCTGCCATACCAAATGCGTGTTTCCAAAATTGGGAGCTGCATGACGCAACGGCGTCTCATTACCATTATCATCTTCTTCCATACCTCCAATGACATTATATTGAGACGTGAGTTTTAAATGTTTGCTACAATTGATTCGAACGCCGACCTCAAAGCCATAAATGTAGGACTTCGCTGCATTTTGAATGGCTTGGACGTTGCTCAATTCGCCATCATATAGGATTTGAGATTCCCCATTTAAGGTGAAATTGCGACGCACCAAGGCATTGTCGAGATAGGTATAGTAAGTTGCCATATCGAAAGTGACTACTTTATCGAAATTGAGTTTTAATCCCAATTCGCCGCCATAAGCGTATTCTGGCCGTAATGAATTGTTGGGAACCACCACAGATCCCGGTTCGGAATCAAACACCTTCCCAACGTCATCGATATTGGGTGCCCGGAACGCGGAGGACAGATTAACCTTCCACTCCATCAATTCATTGGGCAGCCAACTAATGCCTGCAGTTCCTGTAAATGCACCAGCACTGATTTTTGTGGTTTCAAATGGCAGGTTTAAGTATTGATTGATGTCCGTAAAATCGGCATTGACCAGCACTTGATTGAATCGCACGCCTGTTTGAACTATAAATTTTGGGTTTGGCTTATATTTGATACTGGTATAGGCTGCCAAGGATTGCCAATCGGAACCATCGGGATATCTCGACACCGTGGGAATGGAGGTATTGTTAATCACATTTTCTTCATCACCCGAAGAGGTCACTTTGTTATAGATGTATTCCAGTCCATAAAATAATTCAGAGTTGGTGCCCAACTGCCTTTCCAGATCGACATTGGCAGAAATCACATCGACGGCTTCCTCCCTAATATTTCGGATAGTGCTTCCAAAATCCCTATCCATTCTGCTTTCCTGAAAATTTTGATAGGCCAGGGTAGTCTGAATTTTATCGTACAAATTAGAGTTGCTGCTCAATTTGGTCAATTGAAAATTACCCATAAACCAACGTTGCGGACCATAATTCCATTCGGCGGATCGCAAATTGTCACCTCGGTAACGAATCAATCTGTCGTATCGCGGAAAATCAGAAGTTGTCGTGTAATAGAGTCCGACATCGAAGCTTAAATTCTCGGAAGACTCATAGCGAGCCTTTTGCATGAGGTTAATTTGGTCGTAGCCAGTTGGCACCTGCATCAATGGGTCGGGATTTGTCACGACGGTGTCAACACCATTAATGACCTCAACATATTCGGGCCGAATATAATCCTCGGGTCCATGACTGCCCATTCGCAAATCATCAAAATCGGTATAACTGACACTTGTAAAAAACGCCCATTTTTTTAATCCGAAATTAAAATCGACATGGCCTGTTTTTTCTGAATTGGCACTGGCATACCTCACGAGTGCATTGGCTTTAAAAAACAAGGAATCGGAATACGACAGTTGTGGCTTTTGAGTATAGAAGCTCATGACACCACCAATGGCGTCGCTGCCATAAACCACAGAACCCGCTCCCAAGGTCACTTCAGTACTCTGTATGGCAAATGGATCAATGGAGATGACATTCTGAATGTTTCCGCCCCTAAATATGGCGTTGTTCATCCGCACACCATCTACCGTAATCAATAATCGGTTGGTGGAAAACCCTCTTATCATAGGGCTTCCACCACCCAACTGACTTTTTTGGATGTAAATATTGCCAGTGCCTTCCAACAGATCAGCACTTGTTTGTGGGTTGGTGAATGCAATGTCCTTGGCGGAGATATTCATTATTTTTTGAGGGATATCGCGTTTGCTCTGTTCAAATTTTGAAGCTGAAACAATGACTTCTTCCAAGCCTTGAACTTTTGAAACCAGAGCAACGATGAGTCTTGAATTTTCAATATCCAATTTAGTAAATACTGCCTTCTCGTAAAAAAGATGCTCAAAATATATGGTTTCTGATGAAGAAAATTGGTCCAAACTTACAATACCATCAATATCAGATGTAGCAAGTTTGTCCTTTTTCTCATTAAAAACCGCTACGCCTGGAATCGGCAAATTGGTTTGCTTCTCAACGATTTTTACTTTTTGTGCTAAAAGAGTACAACAAAAAAGAAGACAAAAGCCGAGAATCAAAGAATGCTTCATGTTGGTTTTGATGGTTATCAATTAAATACTTGGTTAAACACAGCTAGCGATTTCGGTTTTTTAAAATCCCCGAGGTGCAATTCAAAATAAAACAATAACATACTTAAAAAGGATTGCCGCTGTTTTGAATTTAATTTTATTGAACTTAACCCATCAAAATTTATGCCTAAGAACTGTTTTAAAACCACTAAATTCTCATTGGAGATCGAATAGAAATTTTGAGGTTTTAATTCAAAAGCACCAGTATTCAAATTGAAATAGGGCTTGTCCATAGACGATATTTCCGGATAGAAACCAAGATGTTTGGTCAGGTTGAGCAAAAACAGCAAATGAAAATTAACACTATCTTCCGCATGGTCGAGCCACGTAAAGGAGGTTTCCAAATACTCATATAGTGATTCATTTTGCTCCTCTTCCTTTAAAACAGAGGCAAGCACTTCGGATAAAAACATGACGATGGCGCTTTTGGGAATGTTGGAGTGCAAGCTGTGATAGACCACATTCAGTCTCACATCGCTAATAAATTGCAGGGATTGATTGGCCTTAAAGTTTTCTTCTAACTGGAGTTGTGATAAAGGTTGAAAATATGCGGTTTTTGCACTTCCTTTAGTGCTCTTAAGAACGCCTCTCAACAAATAGCTGACAACACCCCGTTGGCTGGTGTAGCACTTGACAATAAGATCATTATCCCGGTATCTTAATTTTGACAGTACAATGGCATTGGTTTTAATTAACATGAGCACATTGTTAAGGTATTTAGCGGATGATCAATAGTTTTAAAATTTTGGTCTCAAAGGATTCCAAATCGTTGATAAGAATAAGGTAAACACCCGACGCGACAATAGTGTTTCCAAGATTCCGGCCGTTCCAAATGGCCGTTCCACCATCGATGGCAAAATTATAGCCTGCCCTTGACGTACGCAGATTGACACGCGATTGTGCTTCAGCGACGAGATTGCCTTCAATATCCGTAATTTTAACATTGACATTGTCCGTAAGCCCCTTGATTTTGATACCGTTATTGATGTCATTCAAATTATTGGATCCCAACAAATTATATTCTGGTCTTACAGGGTTTGGATATACGAATGCATTGGCAAGTTCATCTTCCGGTTTTGAGCCGCCCGACAAGAATGCGACCAATCCTTTACTGGTGGCTATAAAAACCTTTCCGCTTTGCGAATCAATAGAAATATCCCTTATTTGATTGGATGGCAACGGCGAGTTATTGGTGGTAAAATGGTATATGGTTTGCTGACCGTCAGGAGAAAAGTAAAATATCCCTGAATCGTCAGTTCCTATCCATTTGTTGTTGGAGCCATCAACCTTGATGTCTGTAATAAATTGCAAGGCCAACAATTCCTTTGGCACACCGTCTTCAACAATGACAATTTCGTTGGCCCGAGGATTGGGATCTGATAAAAAACCTGAAGTGTTATATAATACACGAAGTCCTCTATAGGTGCCGATCCACAACTGGTTTCTGTTGTCTATCGCCAGACTTTTTACGGCAAATGTAGGCATGTTCTGATCTTGGCTATAGAGCCTATTGATCTTTTGGCCAGTTACAGTTTCATTATAACCAATGACTCCGTTATTGATACTTCCAACCCATTTGGTGCCATTGCTATCAATGACCAAATCGGTAAATCCGATTTCATCCTGCACCGCATTGGGAATTATTTCGGTAAAACTATAGGCTTGCCATTGTCCCGTAGAGGGGTTATACGATTTTAAGGGCCTTTCCACCAAACTAGTGATGGTCCAAAGTAATCCAGTCCTGTCAAAGGCAGAACCACCAACACGCAAGTCGGTATATGTGGTATTGGGCAATAAAAAAGGCTCCAATCCGCTGTTATTTTCATCGTAGCGTATGGTGGGCACCTCATTGTTTATTTCCAACAATCCGTTAAAGAAGGCACTGATGAACAATTGTGATGGATTAAAAGGGTTAATGGCAATATCTGCCAAATTAATGGCTCCCAATACACTTTCAAAAGGAATGTTATTCCACACATCATCCACCAAGTGGCTCGTGCCGTAACTACGCAGTGGATATGGATTTAAAAACACATCATAATCGCCATAAGTGGCCCAAACTTCATTATTGGACGCATTGATTTTAAAAGTGTCATTCCTTAAAGGGCCATCTGGCCGTATCACCATGTAGTTTTGTGGATTTGATAATTCCGTTTGTAAAACCCCAAGACTGTTGGTCCCAATATAGATAGATGTATTGGTGATGGTCGCAGAGGTAAATTGAGTGTCGAACTCGGCATTTGTCGTAGCCGTAGCAATAGTATTGAAATCGCTATCGTAGACAAACACATTGTTTTGTGTGGTGACAATTAAACTATTATTGGCCGAGCGCATGTCGCGGGGTACTTGGCCATACGTAAAAAGTGGATTGAAAGCATCGTTTACAATTTCAAAAATCACGTTATTGGTATTGATAGCGTACAGATTGTTTTCAACACTTTCTACAGCAATAAAATTGCCATTATTAAGGGTTTGCCATTGCATAAAATCGATCAAGTTGGGATTGCTCAAAGACGCCTTTTTTATAGCATTGTTAGTGAAACAAGCGGCATAAATAGCATCGCCAAAAATTGTAGTCTGGTTCACGATGATTTGGCCTCCTCCTGCGCCTATAAAATAGGTGTCGCCAAATTCCAAGCCCTGTAAATCATACACTGAAATGCCATAATCGGTAGAGATATAGACCAATCCGTTATGTTCATTAAAGTGGTTGATACGCTTTTTGTTGGGCGCAATCGTCGCCTTTTCCAGAATGTCAACAATGGAAAGGATAGAATTGTCCGATTCGGAATAGAGTTCCATAAGTCCATTTTCATAGCCTATAAGAAGCGCTTGATAGGTATCACTGTACAATATGGTTGTAATCGTTTCTCCAGAAAGTCCTTCAATGGTGGTTATGGTTTGCAGCTCGTTGGTGGTCAAATCATAACTAAAGATGGCATTTTCGGAAGCTGCATAAATTTTAGTGCTGCTTTGGGTAATATCATTGATGACATAATAGGAAAAATAACCATCCCAAAGGGCAGAAAAATTTTGGGCACTACTGGTTAAGGAACCTAAAAAAAATAAAAGTAAGGTGATTTTTTTTGCCATGGAATGCATCCTAAACGTCAAAGATATTTATAACTAACGAGAAATTGCAAACTATCATATCAGGAACTTGTTTAAACTTAAAGAAAAAAGCCCTCATAAGATGATATTATGAAGGCTTTTTTAACTATTAACTATTTATTTATACAACTCCCTGCGCCAGCATGGCATCAGCGACCTTAACGAATCCAGCGATATTGGCTCCTTTGACATAATCAACGTACCCATCTTTGTCAGTACCATATTTTACACATGATTCGTGAATATCGTTCATAATGGTATGCAGCTTTTCGTCAACTTCGGCTCTACTCCAGTTGAGGCGTAAAGAGTTTTGGCTCATTTCCAAACCAGAGGTTGCAACGCCACCAGCATTGGATGCTTTTCCTGGCGAAAATAATATTTTAGCCTTTTGGAATGCAGTGATGGCTTCCGGAGTTGTTGGCATATTGGCGCCTTCTGCCACAGCGATCACTTTATTTTTTATCAAGGCATTGGCCTCTTTTTCATTCAACTCATTCTGTGTCGCACATGGTAAAGCGATATCGCATTTTACCGACCAAGGACGTTTGCCTTCGTGATAGGTTGCGTTTTTATAGGTTTTTACATAATCGCTGATTCTACCACGTTTCACATTTTTAATGTCCATGATTTTCGCCAATTTTTTGGCATCAATACCATCCTTATCAAAAATATAGCCTCCCGAATCGGACATGGTAACAACTTTGGCTCCAAGTTCTGTTGCTTTTTCGCAAGCGTATTGCGCCACATTCCCCGAACCGGAAATAACCACCGTTTTGCCTTCCAAAGTATCGCCTTTGGTTGCCAACATGTTTTTGGCAAAATAAACGCAGCCGTACCCTGTTGCTTCAGGACGGATCAAAGAACCACCATAGGATATGCCTTTACCGGTAAAAACACCTGTAAATTCATTCCTCAATTTTTTATATTGACCAAACATAAATCCTATTTCTCTACCTCCTACACCAATGTCACCAGCAGGCACATCGGTATTGGCGCCAATATGTCTGAAAAGTTCATTCATAAAGGATTGACAGAATTTCATGACTTCATTATCACTTTTCCCTTTTGGATCAAAATCGGAACCTCCTTTACCACCACCCATAGGAAGTGTGGTCAATGAGTTTTTGAATGTTTGTTCGAATCCTAAAAATTTAAGAATACTTAAGTTTACTGTTGGGTGAAAACGCAATCCTCCTTTATATGGGCCGATCGCCGAATTGAATTCGATTCTAAATCCGCGGTTGACCTGTGTGTTGCCTTTGTCATCGATCCAAGGCACCCTGAAAATAATGGTTCGCTCTGGCTCTACCATACGCTCCAACAACATCTTTCCTTTGTATTTCGGATTATTATCTATAAAAGGGATGACAGTTTCGGCAACTTCATGAACTGCCTGTAAAAATTCAGGTTCATGAGCATTGGTTGTTTTGACAAGGTCTAAAAAAGCTTCTATTTGATTTTTCATTGATTATAATTTTTGAATACATATATTTATTTTGCAGTGCAAAGATACATTATCCTGAAAATTTATATCAATAATTTTTGATATTCTCATAATACATTTGATTGATTGAGGATACATCAAAAAGGGTCTCAAAAACATAATCTGCACGTCACATTTGTTTTATTTGGTAGTTAACCCAGTTTTCATATATTTGTCAATACCTTTGCCTCAATTAATTTTCACCATATGGCGCTTAATTTTAAACAGTTGGCATTTATATCCTTGGTTTTAATGGGTATAAATAATTCTTATGCACAACTGGGCTTTTCGCATGAGGTGGGTGTCATTGTCGGCCCTGTAGCGTTTCAATCTGATTTTGGGGTTCGACACGATCTAGAAACCAATGCTGGAAATACTGGAATTGGAATTGGTCTTATTCATTATATCAACTTTTCATACCGGGCAGATTGTAATTGCTATTCTACAGACACGTATTTCAATGACCATTTTAAATTAAGAAGTGAGATTTCCTATAATACGACGCAGCTCGATCATTTTGGTGAGTGGGTCGATAATCCAAAACCTTCATATGATAATTTAAGAACTCATTCTGGTAGTGCCAATAATCTAGATCTTGGAATGTCTCTTGAATATTTTCCATATAGTATCAGGGCCTTTTCTGCTACTATAGGTTCTTATGCGCCATTTGTGAGTTTAGGGCCGCGCTTTACGTATTACAATCCAACAGCTGAAAGTAGTACCGGTGATATTATGGATCCTGCCAATCTATTTGTGGGTTGGGTGCCTCAAGGTGATGAAGAATATCCGGTAAATACTGAACCAGGGACGACATGGTCTATTGCGGGCAGTATAGGCGTACGATATAAACTGACGATCCTTTCGGATTTGATGTTAGATTTAAGATGGCAGTATTACTTTAATAATTGGATTGACGGACTCGATCACCGATTAAAATCTGATAGAGCCAATGATTGGCTGGTATGGCTCAATTTTGGCTATATCTACTATTTGGATTAAACTTCCTTTTATCCCATAAAAAAAGACCTAACACAACTTATTTGTCTAGGTCTTTTTTCGTCTTTAAACGCCTCGGAATCTATCCGATGGCTTGTTTTAAATCAGCAATCAAATCTTCGATATCTTCGATACCAACGCTCAATCGAATGAGAGAATCTACCACACCTGTTTTTTCGCGTTCTTCTTTTGGGATACTTGCATGGGTCATACTTGCTGGATGTCCTGCCAACGACTCCACACCTCCAAGCGATTCTGCCAACGTGAATATTTTAAGGTTTTCAACTATTTTTATGGCTTCGTCGAAATTGTTTCCTTTAGTCGTAAAAGAAATCATACCTCCAAAATCCTTCATTTGCTCTTTGGCAATCTCATGATTTGGATGACTTTCAAATCCTGGCCAATAGACGTTTTCGATTTTTGGATGCGTTGCCAAATATTCGGCGACAGCTTTACCATTTTCACAATGACGCTGCATACGAATGTGTAGGGTTTTTATGCCTCTCAACACTAAAAAACTATCTTGAGGACCACAAATGGCACCACTTGCATTTTGTATAAAATACAATCTGTCTGCCAATGCTTTGTCCTTTACCACCAGTGCTCCCATGACAACATCACTATGACCACCAAGATATTTGGTTGCAGAATGCATTATAATATCCGCTCCCAAATCTATGGGTTGCTGTAAATACGGTGTTGCAAACGTGTTGTCAACTGCCAACAGCACATCATGCTTTTTGGCCACTTCTGAAGCTGCTTTGATATCAATGATATTCATCATTGGATTGGTTGGTGTTTCCACCCAAATCAGTTTAGTGTTTTTATTGATATACTTCTCAATATTGGCGGCATTTTCCATTCCAATAAAATGGAACTTAATACCGAATCCTTCAAATATTTTGGTAAACAACCTGTATGTCCCACCATATAGGTCGTTGGTAGAAATCACCTCATCGCCTGGTTGCAATAATTTAATCACCGCATCAATAGCCGCCAAACCAGATCCGAATGCCAAACCATAGTTGCCATTTTCAATGCTTGCCAATGACTCTTCCAAAGCATGACGTGTTGGATTATGACTTCTGGAATACTCATAGCCTTTGTGTCCACCGGGAGTAGTTTGTGCATATGTTGAGGTTTGATAAATTGGTGGCATAACAGCGCCATAAGCTTTATCGTGCTCTTGTCCGCCGTGAATTGTTTTTGTGTTAAATTTCATATATAGATATTTATTATTTTTTAATGGTCCTGATAACTATCAGGAGCAATTCGCAAATTTTTGTTAGTTTTTGCATCGAGCTTCTGTTAGGCTCTTTTGATAAATTTTAGTTGTTGAAGTGGTTTAAACTTTTATAATTGGCTAAAAAATTGTCCTTTTGCACCTGCTTTTTGTCTTTTTTTCGTTCCGTAGCGATGCTATGCAACTTAAAAAAGCCTTCAATTAGTCACAAAATGACTAATTTTCGCTTCAATCCAAAAAGTTTAAACCACTTCATTAAATATGATCAAGTAATTCATAAAAACAAGTTACTTTTGTCATCGAAAAATCATCAAATTATTTAAAACTCAACAAATTTAGGCTTTAATTCGATGGTTACAAAAGGTTGTCATACCTTTAATCAATGTTTAACAAATCCATCATAACCTTGAAAAATATCTGTCTGTTTATGGGCGCTTTTTTGGTTCTTTTTTCATGTAAAAAAGACCTTCCACTTTCGTTTACGGAACAACATCTTGAAACCTCCGAAAATGCCATTGTGGATATTAATTATCCAAAGGCAGAAGGTGGCAAAGCCGTTGCAGATCGCATCAACAAGACCATCGAAAACTTTTTGGCCAACGAGATCAATATGAGCGAAATGCAAGAGGATGATTTATCATTAAGCGATGCAATTATCAATTTTGACAATGAATACAAATCCTTTAAGGAAGATTTTTCGGATTCGACCCAACAATGGGAAGCGATGATCGAAAGTGAAGTTACTTACATTTCTGAAGCTGTTATTTGTGTGTCTGTCAATTCGTATATCGATACTGGAGGTGCTCATGGAAACAGTCGTGTAGCGTTTTTGAGTTTTGATAAAAAAACAGGAACGCTTTTGAAATCTGAAGATCTCATTACTGATGAAGAAGCCTTTAAGGACTTCGTAAAACCCTATTTTATAAAAGCGACCCAATCACTTTCAAATGACAACTCCTTCGAAGATCTTTTCTTTGGTGAAGACTTTCAGCTTCCCGAAAATATTGGCTTTGGGGAAGACGGTTTAATTTTGTTGTATAATGTTTACGAAATTGCATCCTATTCACAAGGCTTTACAGAATTTAGCATTCCTTATGAAAAAGCAAAACCATATTTAAACATTTATTAATAATGATGCTTTAATCGCCTGGATTAAAATGAGCATTATATTCCGGACATCCTCATGAAAAAAATTTACTACTTAAAAACTTGTAGTACCTGCATAAAAATCATCAAGACACTGCATCTGCCCTCTGAATTTGAATTTCATGATATCAAAGAGGAAAGTATCACCTTAAAGCAACTGGAAGCGCTTTATAAATTGGCCGGAAGCTATGAAGCACTATTTAGCAAACGCGCCAAATTGTACAAGGAAATGGGCTTAAAGGATTTGCCACTGACGGAAAAAGATTATAAGCAATACATTTTAGAACACTACACCTTTTTGAGTCGGCCGGTTATTGTTTTCAACCAAGAGATTTTTATAGGCAATAGCTCAAAAACCGTAGAGGCCGCCAAAGCAGCCATTCATGCATAGTCGCGTCTTTGCGTTTTGCGCCCTCATCATGGTTCAAGTACTTTATGGACTTAATTTCACATTCGCAAAAACCGTCATCAACGAAAATTTCGTGCAGCCCTTTGCCTTTGTGATATTGCGAGTTGGTGGTGCCACTGTCTTGTTTTGGTTATTCAGTCTTTTTGTGCCGCAAGAAAAAATTGACAAGAAGGATTTTTTGATCTTTTTTGTGGCCGCCATTTTTGGGGTGGCCGTGAATATGCTTTTGTTTTTGAAAGGTCTTGAACTCACCACACCTATTAGTGCATCTGTGATTATTACCATCACTCCTATTATCATATTGATACTTTCTTCGTTTTTCTTGAATGAAAAAATTACAAAACTCAAAATTTTAGGCGTTATTTTAGGATTTTGTGGAGGTATTTTATTGACGGTTTTAGGAAAATCGACACGGGTTGGCGACAATTTGCCATTGGGGAATGTTTTGGTATTTGTAAATGTGATTTCTTATAGCATCTATATCATCATCATAAAAAAACTTACCGAAAAATACCATCCCTTCACTTTTATCAAGTGGCTATTCCTGTTTGGTTTCTTTTTGGTTTTGCCTTTTGGTTATGGTGAACTCAAAGCTGTAGAATGGCAGAGTTTTACCCCTTATGCTACTTTTTCTGTACTGTTTGTAGTGGTTGGCGCAACCTTTGGAACTTACCTACTGAATCCGTTGGCGTTGCGAAAATTAAAAGCCTCCACTGTTGGTATTTTTATTTACCTCCAACCAGTTATAGCAGGTGTATTTGCTGTGATTATGGGTGCCGATACTGTTGGCTATGTCAAGATTATCGCGATGCTCCTTATTTTTTCAGGTGTGTATTTGGTCACAAAAAAACCCAAGGTGCTAGCTTAAATTGATGGGTTTTTTACCGTGTTTGCGCGTGTCTTCTTTAATGATGACCTTAAAATCGTCCGATTTTGGAAAACTGCTCATTTCAGATAACAAATGCTCTGGAAGCGCCGTCAATGATCGTGTTTTTAAATTGATCCAAGCACCAAGAATTTCACAATGTGCCAAATTTTCTCCTTTATGGTTATAAAGGTTATGTTCGATTTTAAAGAACATGCCATCATCACTCAATCCGGAAACCTCAAGGCTTACGGTAATCGGTGTTCCCAAAAAGGCTTCCTTAAAATAATATATATGCTCATGAAAAATAACAGGGCTGATGTCAAATGTGGCAAGATTGGACAATGAAAAGTTATGGTCCTCAAAGAAGGCCACACGTGTATGGCTCATAAAATTGACGTAGGCAGAATTGGCCAAATGCCTATTGGCATCCACATCGCTCCATCGTATTTCAAACTGTTTTTTATACATGGTATTATTAGAGGTTAGAGGTTAGAGATTAGAAATTGAACTTCCCTGATTAGGGTTGACCATTTTTAAACATTAATTTCATTGTTAAATCTGCAAATTTAGGTAATTCTTGTTGAATCTTATGCGTTCAGTGAATCGGCCATAGGTGAACCTGCCTTTCCTCTCAACCTATCCTCTCAAAGCTGATGATTTTCATTACCTTTGTTCAACTTTTAAAATAAGTCCATGATACAATCCATGACAGGCTACGGAAAATCCGTGATACAACTTCCGACCAAAAAAATATCTATTGAAATAAAATCACTCAACAGCAAAAGTCTCGATTTAAATACACGTATGCCTTCGCTTTACAGGGAAAAAGAGCTTGAAGTCCGAAAATTGATCGCTACAAAGTTAGAACGTGGCAAGGTTGATTTTTCACTGTTTATGGAGATTACTGGTGAAGAAACCTCAACGCAAATCAACAAAACAGTGGTAAGACAATACATTAAACAATTGAGAGAGGTTGTAGATGGCGATGAAACAGAATTATTGAAAATGGCCATCCGCATGCCAGATGCCGTGACCACAGAACGCGACGAGATTGACGAAGACGAATGGGCACAAATTGCAAAGGAGATCGATACGAGTCTTGAAAAAATCCAAGAGTACCGTTTAGATGAAGGTAAAAGTTTGGAATCTGAATTTTTTGACCGTGTCAAGAATATTTCAGATTTATTGGATGCGGTTATTACCATGGATCCCGACCGTATTGAAGGTGTGCGCGAACGTTTGCAAAAAGGCGTTGCTGAATTAAAGGAAAAAGTGGATGAAAACCGTTTTGAGCAGGAATTGGTGTTCTACATCGAAAAATTTGATATTACCGAGGAGAAAGTCCGTTTGAAAAATCATTTGGACTATTTTCTTCAAGCTTTAAAATCTGACGATTCCAACGGAAAGAAATTAGCCTTCATCACCCAAGAAATGGGACGGGAAATCAATACGATTGGTTCCAAAAGTAACTATGCACCCATGCAAAAATTGGTTGTGCAAATGAAGGACGAATTGGAAAAAATAAAAGAACAATTGTTGAATGTCTTGTAAAAAAGATGAAAGAACATAGAGCATAGACTGATTGTAATAATAAAATATTCGTGCATTCGTGGCAAAAAACAAAAACGACATCAAACAAGGTAAATTAATTGTATTCTCTGCTCCTTCCGGTGCTGGGAAAACGACCATTGTAAGGCATCTTTTAAAGCAAAAAGAACTCAACTTGGAGTTTTCTATTTCGGCTACATCCAGGAAAAAACGCGGTGATGAAGTCGATGGATCTGATTATTACTTTTTGACCTTTGAAGCATTCAAACAAAAAATCAAAAACGATGAGTTTTTAGAGTGGGAAGAAGTCTATCGCGATAATTTTTATGGTACGCTAAAGTCTGAAGTGGAACGTATTTGGTCCCATGGCAAACACGTTATCTTTGATATCGATGTTTCAGGAGGATTGCGGATAAAACGCAAATTTCCGGAACAGACCATGGCTATTTTTGTAAAACCACCAAGTATTGATGAACTTAAAATCCGCTTAAAAAACAGAAAAACAGAAAGTGAGGACAAAATCAACATGCGCATTGCAAAGGCATCTGCCGAATTGGCCACAGCGCCCTTGTTTGACACCGTTATTGTGAATGATAATTTAGAAAACGCATTGGAAGAATCCTATCAATTGGTTTGTTATTTTTTGAAAGCAGAAAAATGAAAATCGGACTTTTTTTTGGCACTTTCAACCCGATTCATATTGGGCATTTAACCATCGCCAACCACATGGCGGAAAACAGTGATTTGGAACAAGTTTGGTTTGTGGTGACGCCCCAGAGTCCTTTTAAAATCAAGAACTCCATGTTGGACAATCATCAGCGATTGGAAATGGTGTTTCGCGCCACAAAAGATTATAACAAACTACGTCCCAGTGATATTGAATTCGGTCTTCCGCAACCCAATTACACCATAAACACACTCACCTATCTTCAAGAAAAATTCCCAGAACATGAGTTTGCACTGATCATGGGCGAGGACAATTTGAAGAGCTTCCATAAATGGAAGAATTATGAATTGATTTTAGAACATCATCACATCTACGTGTACCCTAGACTGTCTGAAGGCATAGTAGAAACCGAATTTCATAACAACAAAAAGGTGCATTTTGTAAATGCACCTATTATGGAATTATCATCCACATTTATCCGAAACTCCATCAAGGAAGGGAAAAATGTACGCCCAATGCTTCCAGAGAACGTTTGGGCGTATTTAGATGAAATGAATTTTTATAAATAAACGATTAGCTTGGTTGATTTGGGTCACCACCATCATCGCCGGAATCGCAATCAGATAAATTCAACTCGGCATACATTGCCCAGCCTTTACCAGAAAACTGTGGACCTTGCGCCCAAGCAGTTTCTCCTCCTGTTGGACCTTGAACTTCGGCATGTGCTGCAAAACAGAAATTATCATCCAAGCCCTCTAAACTGATAACATATACAACTTCAGTAGGTGTAGAAGAAAAAGGTTCTGTGTATTCAAAATGTCCAATCTGTGGGTTGCCAGATCCATTAAGTGGCGCCCAATCATCGTCACAATTGCCGATGCTTAAATGCGTGATGCCAATAGTCCACTCGCCAGTGGCCGTATAAGTGATGATCAAATTATCACCTTCGATATTAACTGTGACTGATCCAGCTACATGATGCTGGCCTGCAACAAGATGTGTGTAAAAACAATTGTCTCCAGCTTCTTCTGCAGTGGCAGGCTCTGGCGGTAAATGATTAGCAGATCCTTTCGGATTTTTCTTTTCAGAAACTAATTCGTCTTGTAAGGCTTCATTTTGACTGCATCCAAAAAGCATGCACAAAAAAAGTGAAGCCACCATTAGGTAAGGTGTTTTCATAAATTGTAAATTTTGGGGTTATTTATTGAAAGGTATATAGAAAGTCAGTTTAAATCAAAATTTATTCGTTGAACTACGCAATATAATTTGACTTTTGTTGTTTTTTCTTACGAGTATCGATGAACTACCTAATTTAGAAGTGATAAAAGGCATTTTCATAATGTGTCAATTGCTTTATATTTTTATTGAGCAAAACCGCGACAATATCAAAGCGTGATTCCAAATCAATATCATTTTCTATTATAAAGGCATCCATCGCCTTGACGAGATTCTTTATTTTACCTTTTGTCACAAACTCTTGAGGGTCGCCAAAAAATTCAGAATTTCGGGTTTTTACCTCTACGCAAATCATCAAATCGTTTTGTTTGGCAATGATATCAATTTCTGCCTTCTGGAATATATAATTTCGGGCAATGATCTCATAGCCTTTGTCCAGTAATAAATCAACGGCAAGATCCTCTCCTATTTTACCAAGTTCGTTGTGATGGGCCATGTTAGCATAAAATTACAAACTCAAAATTCCAAATTCCAACCTTCAAATTCCAAATACCAATCCCGATAGCTATCGGGACAAATTACAAACTCAAAATTCCAATATAACTGCCGTGGAATTCGGAAATTCAAAATAGATAGTTACTCAAAAACAATAGTCGATCCGTCATTCTCCACTTTCATTGTCACTGCGGTTCCCAAAATCATGGCACGGTTATCCTTTTCATGACCAGCAGGCATATTAAAAGCGACAGGAATGTTTTTATCGGCTACAATATCCAAAAAAATCTCTTCGATGGTTCTTCCAAAATCTTGGTCATTGTAGCGCACTTTGCTGATGTCGCCAACCAAAATACCTTTACAGTTTTCAAAATACCCAGCGCGTTTTAAACTCTGCAGCATCCGATCGATGTGATAGGCATATTCACCAACTTCCTCTATAAACAATATATCTCCAGAAGTATCAATGCTCGTTGGTGAACCCAGTAACGTATGCAAAACTGTCAAATTCCCACCAACCAAAGGTGCAGTAACATTTCCTGTTTTATTATATTTTGAACCTGTTAAGGTATAAGACAATTCTTTACCAAAAATGGCATCCTTCATAGTAGAGAGGGATTTCTCAACCTCACTTACATCTTTTGTAAGACTTGTGCACATCAAGGCATGAATGGTTTGATAGCCCAAATTGTGCAATTGATTGTGCAGCGCCGTAATATCAGAATACCCGATAATCCATTTAGGGCTGTTCTTGAATTTGGTATAATCCAATTTATCGATAATCCTCACCGTTCCATAACCACCTCGAGCTGTCCAAATAGCCTTAATGCTAGGATCATCAAGGGCTTTTTGCATATCTTCGCAACGCTCATCGTCAGTTCCGGCAAAATGACCATGTTTGCTGAACACATG
>JBGSXJ010000015.1:0-7856 GCA_041751535.1 Aquaticitalea sp. | reverse complement strand
AATGTATGTTGCTAAGGCAGGAGCAGAAATTCATCCCATAACCAGTTATTTTTTCCTTTCCGGATTCGGGGAAGGATGGGCGCTTTACACAGAGCGACTGGCAGAAGAAATGGGTTTGTACACTTCAGATGTATCGCGTGTGGGATGGCTGGCCAGTGAGGCTCATCGTTCAGCACGTCTTGTTGTGGATTCCGGGATGCATGCATTGGGTTGGACCCGCCAACAGTCCATTGATTATTTAGCACAATACACCACACTTACTCCAAATCAGACAGTTGCAGAAACAGACCGTTACATAGCCGCACCCGGTCAGGCTACTTCATACATGGTGGGAGCCCTTGAAATAATGAGTCTTCGCAGCGAAGCCGAACAGGCACTTGGAAATGCATTTGACATCAAGGCTTTTCACGACCTAGTACTGGAAGATGGCACCGTGCCGTTAGCTATGCTGAGAGAAAAAGTAAAAGATTGGATGGAGAAGAGTAAATAAGTCTATTAAAAAGAACGACATCATTATACTTATTCTTGTATTACCTTTAATCAAACAGAAACTCTATGTATTAAAAATCAGGAAACAAACCAGAAATAATACTATACTGTTAACCAATTAAAATAAATTAGTGTAAAGACCAGGTTTGCCTGACCCTAAAACAGGCACCAAGTTTACCATAGAAATTCCCATAAAATGAAAATGGAAAAAACACATAAAAATGCTGAGGCACAATCGGTTTATGAAAGAATGATTGAAATATTCTTTTATGGTAAACGAATAGAAGACCTCAACAAAATTGTAAGTAAGACATTCATAGGATATGGCACTGCTGCCCACGAGTTCTTTTTGAGTATCAATGATTTGATAAAAATGGCCGAAACCCAATCAGAGCAATTGAAAAACCATCCTGTTGAAATTACCCGAAACCCTATTTTATGCAAATCACTTCAAGACGGGTCGTCCTATTTAATTGTTGAAGAATTTCAAATGCACGACCGGAAAAACGATTACCGGTATAAAGCTCGACTTTCAGCAATTCTGGAAAAAATTGAGGAAAAATGGCTGATCACCCATTTTCACGGTTCCACTCCAGACTCAAATGTTTCCGAAGAAGAGTCTTTACCAATGGAGGGCCTCCGAAGAAAGAATCTGGCGCTTGAAGAAAAAATCAAAGAACGCACTCGTGAACTTGAAACCAAAAATAGACAGCTAGAAATAGAAGGTGCCTTAGAAAGGATCAGAGCACAAGCTGTTGCCATGAAAACATCTTCAGATTTGTTGGATATTGTGGTTACCATGCGCAACGAGTTTATTAAACTAGGCCACGAAGCACAGTATTTCTGGCACATGATGTGGTTACCCGAAACCTATGAAAAAGCTATGACCTCCGGTGATGGCAGTAAAATTGGTTTTGTTATGCAACTGCCCAGACACATTCATGGTAATATTCCAAAGTTGGCCAAATGGGAAAAAAGTAAAAAACCAACTGTTGTCTTTACCATGACTGTGGATGAAGCTATTGATTATGTTGATAAAATGGTGGCACTTGGTGATTTTAAAAACATTGATCCTCAAGCGCCTTCTCATGATGATATTAAACATATTGGTGGTCTCACTTTTATTATGTCCCGAACCACACACGGAGAAATAGGCTATAGTTTACCGGGTATTGTAAAAAGCCCGCCAAAAGAAGACATCGATATTTTAGTAAAGTTTGCAAGCGCATTTGATTTGGCGCATCAGCGTTTTCTCGACCTACAAAAAGCCGAAACACAAACTCGCGAAACTCAAATAGAATTGGCACTTGAAAAAGTGAGGAGCCGAAGTATGGCTATGCATAAAAGTGATGAGCTCAAAGAGGTCATTCAAGTCGTTTATGACCAATTCGTGCAATTGCAGGTCCCTATTGACCATGCCGGTTTTATCTTAGATTATAAAGAAAATGAAGACATGCATATTTGGCTGGCCGACCATAATGCTGTATTTCCAAAGATTGTATTGCCCTATTTTGATTGTGCCCATTGGAATAATTTTATTGAAGCCAAAAAAACAGGAGGAAATTTCTTTACCAATCAATTAGGATTTGAAGAAAAAAATAAATTCTATAACGACCTGTTTCAGTTTATCCCGGATTTACCTGAAGAAACCAAAGCCACCTATTTTGGTTTTAAAGGTTTGGCCATCTCAACGGTACTTTTAGATACTGTCGGATTGTATATAGAAAACTATAGCGGCAATCCATTTTCTGACGAGGAGAATGCTATTTTAATGCGCTTCGGAAAAGTATTTCAACAAGCTTACACACGCTTCCTCGATCTTCAAAAAGCTGAAGCGCAGGCACGAGAAGCGAAAATAGAATCGGCATTGGAAAGAGTAAGGTCCCGTAGTTTGGCGATGCACCATTCATCCGAGTTATCGGCTGTAGTAGATACGCTAATGAGGGAGTTCACGAATCTTGAATTCACCCTTACCTTCTGTATCATCAATCTTATCAATGAACAAGAAATGAGCAATACAGTGTGGGCAGCTAATCCTGAAACGGGGAAAGACCCAGAGTCCTATTACATGAGATTTGAAGATTATCCCTTTCATCATGCCATGTGGGATGGATGGAAAGCTCAGAAAAAAAGATTTGTATATACCTTAGAAGGAGAAGAGAAAAAAATTTATGATGAATACCTCTATTCCGAAACTGAGTTCCGACGTTTTCCAAAGCATGTCCAAGATGCAAATAAAGCCCTCGAACGCTATGTAGCGGGCTTTACATTCTTCAAGTATAGCGGACTACAAACGGTGAGTGTAAATCCTATATCTGAAGACGAATTAGAAATTCTCGAACGCTTTGGTAGAGTCTTCGAGCAAGCCTATACACGCTTCCTCGACCTCCAAAAAGCAGAAGCCCAAACTAGGGAAGCACAGATTGAAACGGCATTGGAGAAAGTCAGAAGCAGAACCATGGCTATGCAAAAGGGAGATGAATTACAAGAGGTTGCTGTCCTTTTGTACAAAGAGCTCATTGCATTGGGGGTTACAAATTTTGTCACCTGCGGGTATGTGGAAGTTCATGAAAAGACAAACAAGCAACACACCTGGGTTACCGCCCCCGGCGGGGATACTTTGGGTTTGTTTTACCTTCCATTAACAGGTGATGCCACGTTTGATGAACGTTATGCCGCTTGGAAAAAACAACAAACGGTCTTTCACCAAACGGTAGCAGGCGACGTGCGAAGCAATCATCTTGAATTTGCCATTACCACATTTAATTCCAAAGAGGCGGAAGAAATGGTTCGAAGCCAGTTTCCTGACCCAACCGTTTTTTATTGCTTTAATTTTTCACATGGATACCTGCATTTGGTAACAGGCTCACTATTAAAGAAAGAAGAAGAGTTATTACTGGCCAGATTTACCAAAATATTCGAGCAAACCTATACCCGCTTCCTCGATCTTCAAAAAGCAGAAGCACAGGCAAAAGAAGCACAAATAGAAGCGGCATTAGAACGCGTTAGATCCCAATCTATGGGGATGCAATCGAGTACCGATTTTAGTGCTGTCACAACTGAAATGTTCAATCAATTAAGGCGTTTTGATGGCGATTTATTTGCAACGGGAATTGTCTTTTGTGATAAACACGAGGGCCATGTTGAACAATGGCACAGTATTCCAGATGCTGGTATGTTGACTCCTTTTATAGTACCTATTGACCTGGATTATATTCATCAGTACCGATATGATGAATGGAAAAAAGGAACAGAGCTGTTTTCAGTAGAAATTCCGGAGCATTTTATAAAGCAACATTTTGATGCTATTTTCAACTTACCATCAGCGCAAAAAGTTTTTAAAAGATTTGGAGTCAAACAACACACCAATGCCCGAAGCACCAGCCTGGGAAATTGACTATGGTGCCTCTTTCAAAAATGGCTATATATTGGTGTCTGCCTTGCAACCCTTTGAATCGCTTGAAATCCTACCGCGATTTGCAAAAGTATTTGAACAAGCTTATACACGCTTTTTAGATCTTAAAAATGCAGAAGCGCAAACAAGAGAGGCACAAATAAATCTTGCCGTCGAGCGCGTAAGAGCCAAAGCATTAGCCATGCACAAATCTGAAGAAATTATGGAAGTTGTGGCTAAACTTAAGGATGAAGTAATGAATCTGGATATTCCAGACGTGGTGGCTGCAACCATTTTCTTAAATGAAGGAGCCGATAAAGTGAGAATGTGGGATTTATCATCTTTAGAAATTGATAATAAAGGTTATGAAATTCCTTTTGATATCACCTTTAAACTTAAAAAAAATGATCCAGATTTATATGTGAAACGGGTTTGGGAAAACCCAAATGATTATTTTGTTGAAGTACAAGATGAAAAAGGGCTGAAACGAATCGTCAAGTGGCTTCATGAAAATGACAAGAAACAAGTAGCCAATGAAGTTGAAGAATTTACTAAAACCACCAAATTAAAACAATTATTTCACGCGGCTAAAAAATTAAATAATGGAAAGCTAGTTATCGATTTATTAAACCCACCTTCAGATGAAATGGAAACCATTCTCACAAAAATGGGAGCAGCCTTCGATTTGGCTTATAAACGCTTTGAAGATTTACAAAAAGCAGAAGCACAAGCACAGGAAGCAAAAATTGAAGCGGCACTTGAAAAAGTGAGATCAGTAGCACTCTCCCTTAAAAATTCTGATGATATGCTGGAAATTGCTCAAGTTCTATATGAGCAATTACTAGAGCTTGGCTTTACAGAGATGCGTAACGCGATAATAGACATACACAACGACGCTAACGAAACCTTTTTAGACTACGACTATTCCCATGATATGTCAAGCGCTGTTACAGAGTTTTCATACTATGGCGATCCTGTTATTGAACAACAAATCAAAAAGGTGCAATCCAGTAATGACGCCTTTTTTGAAATTGAACTGAAAGGAAAAGAGCTGGAAGAACTCATTGAGACGCGACTAAGAAATGGCGAAAAAGATGATCCACGATTACACAATACCGATCATCTTACCTATAACCTCTATTCCTTTGGAAACGGGGCCATTGGTATTTCCAACTTCGGAATTTTAAGCGATACTCAAAAAAAGGTTTTAAAACGCTTTCGAAACGTATTTACATTCGCCTATAAAAGATATACCGATCTGGCAAACGCCGAAGCACAAGCCATGGAGGCAAAAATTGAAGCTTCACTGGAAAAAGTGCGTTCCGTTGCGCTTGGTTTAAACAAATCTGATGACATGCTCGAGGTTGCTCAGGCATTGTATGAACAGTTGTTGGCGTTGGGCTTTACTAATATCCGCAACTCAATTATTGATATAGATAATGGTGATGGATTAACCTTTTCAGATTTTGATTATTCTCACGAAATGGGCGGCACTGTAACGCAAATGTCCTATAAAGATGACCCTACTTTAAAAGAACAGCTGGAAGATATTATTGCAACAACCGATGGGTTTTCTGAAATGGTCTTAGAAGGGCAGCAACTACAAGACCTCATAGATATGCGACAAAATAATGGAGAAAAAGATGACCCTCGGTTACTCAATACCAATAGTGTCTCTTATATCCTGTATGCTTTCGGTAAAGGTGCCATTGGAATTTCAAATTTTGGCGTGTTGCCCGAATATCAAAAATCAATCCTGAGTCGTTTTCGCAATGTATTTACATTTGCCTATCAGCGATATACCGATCTTGCCCAATCTGAAACCCAAGCCGCTGCACTCCTTGCCGAAAAACAAAGATTAGAGGTAACACTTTCCGACCTTCAAGCTACCCAATCTCAGCTCATCCAATCCGAAAAAATGGCTTCTCTGGGAGAACTTACCGCAGGAATCGCCCACGAAATTCAGAACCCACTAAACTTCGTCAATAATTTCTCTGAAGTAAGCAATGAGCTTATTGACGAAATAGACGAAGAATTGGCCAAAGGCGATATGGAAGAAGTGAAAGCACTATTAACAGACATAAAACAAAACCTTATAAAAATTAACCACCACGGCAAACGCGCAGATGGTATAGTTAAAGCAATGCTGCAACACAGCCGCAGCAGCAGTGCCACCAAAGAACCCGCTGATATTAATGCACTATGTGACGAATACTTGCGATTGAGTTATCACGGACTAAGAGCCAAAGACAAATCGTTTAACGCCACTCTAAAAACAGATTTTGAAGACAACCTGAAAAAAATAAATGTAATCCCCCAGGATTTAGGCAGGGTCGTTCTTAACCTGCTAACCAATGCTTTTTATGCAGTTAACGAGAAAAAACAGCAAAATCCATCCGGTTATGAACCCACAGTCACCTTAATCACAAAAACTGTAGGCAAAAACTTAGAAATAAAAGTATCGGACAACGGCAACGGTATGCCACAAAACGTATTGGACAAGATTTTTCAACCGTTTTTCACTACCAAACCCACCGGCAAAGGAACCGGACTAGGATTGAGTATGAGTTATGACATTATAACAAAAGGCCATGGTGGCGAGTTAAAAGTAGAAACAGAACAAAATGAGGGAACAGAATTTATTATTAGTCTACCAATCACTGATTAAAATGATTAAATGATTTCACTGAATTAACTATGGCAGAATTAAAGTATAAGGGTATTACAGAGAAAATTATAGGTGCTTCATTTGAAGTTCATAAATTTCTTGGTAACGGATTTCCAGAAGTTATTTATCAGAGAGCCCTGGCACATGAAATGCGTGAGGCTAAACTTTCATTTAAGAGTGAAATTGAACAAAACATATATTATAAAAACCTACCCAATCCCATTGGAAAAAGAAGAGCCGATTTTGTGGTTGAAGAAAAGGTTTTAGTCGAATTAAAAGCAGTTATGGAATTGAACGACGCAAGTGTTTCTCAAACGCTCAACTATCTAAAAGCCTATCAACTTGAAGTAGCACTATTAATAAATTTTGGAAGCAAAAGTTTAACCTTTAAAAGATTAGTATTGTAAAAATAACAACAAATATAATCCGAGCAATCGGAGTAATCCATTTAAAATCCGTGATATGAAAATATTAGTAGTAGATGATGAACACGATGTAAAAACATTGTTTCAGCAACGTTTTAGAAAAGAAATAAAAACGGGCGAAATGGATTTTGACTTTGCCTTTTCAGGTGAGGAAGCGTTGCAATATTTAAACGCCAACGAGCGAAAAGCAGTGCTGATACTGTCAGACATCAATATGCCGGGAATGAGCGGGTTGGACTTGCTGGAAAAAATCAAAACCACCTATCACAAACCACCACCTGTTGTGATGATGATTACAGCCTATGGTGATGCAGAAAATTTCAACACCGCAAAAAGATTGGGCGCTGACGATTTTTTGACCAAACCGTTGGATTTTAAGCTCTTAAAAGAAAAACTTAAAAACACTGCCTTATGACAAAGATACTTGTAGTTGACGACGAAACAGACCTGGAAACCCTAATCAAACAAAAATTCAGAAGGCAAATCCGGGAAAAGGAATATGAGTTTTTCTTTGCCATCAATGGTGTGGATGCCTTGAGCAAACTTAAAGAAGAACTTGAGATGGATATTGTCTTGAGTGATATCAATATGCCGGAAATGGACGGCCTCACACTTTTATCAAAAATCACAGAGTTAAAACCCTTGTTAAAGTCGGTAATAGTTTCTGCCTATGGCGATATGGACAATATAAGAACTGCGATGAACAGAGGTGCTTTTGACTTTATCACCAAACCCATCGATTTTGAAGACTTAAACATTACCATTGAAAAAACAATTAAATACACCAATCAAATCAAACAAACCCTTCAAGCCATAAAAGAAAACAACATCCTGAAAATGTATGTGGACGAAAACGTACTTAACTTTATGGGCAGCCGTG
>JBGSXJ010000014.1:0-2341 GCA_041751535.1 Aquaticitalea sp. | reverse complement strand
TGTTTCTGCATCTTCAGCAGGAGTTTCTTCAGTTACCTCTTCTGATGTGGCTTCAGTTTCTACAGCTTCAGCTTCAACAGTTTCAGTTTCTTCGGCAACAACTTCTTCAGCAGGTGCATTGGCAGCATCTTCAGCAGCTTTAGCATCGGCAATTACTTTTGCAGCATCAGCCTCACGTTTCGCATTTACTTCTTTTTCAGCTGCAAGGGCTTTTTCTCTTGCATCTGATTGAGCTTTTGCTAAACCATCTTTTTTGGCATCAACCAATCCAGCTTTTTCATCCAACCAAGCAGTGAATTTTGCTTCCGCTTGTTCTTCAGTTAAAGCACCTTTTCTAACACCACCAGCAAGGTGATTTTTTAGTAAAGCACCTTTGTACGACAAAATTGCTCTTGTAGTATCTGTTGGTTGTGCACCGTTTTGTAACCATTTTACAGCACCATCTACATCCAATTCGATTGTTGCAGGATTTGTGTTTGGATTGTAAGCACCTAATTTTTCTAGGTATTTACCATCTCTTTTTGATCTTGCATCAGCTGCAATAATCCAGAAATAAGGTTTGCCTTTTTTCCCGTGTCTTTGTAATCTAATTTTTACTGGCATAAATAATTAATTTGTGAGGTTCGCGACCTCGATTATTAATAAGTGTGCAAAGATACTATATTTTTTGATTTCGTCGACTTTTTATTCTGATAATAAGGCCATATCAAATTTTATTATACTTTTAGGCTTATAAAAACGTTATTTTTTAGTTAATTAGCGCTTCCTTAATTTTGAAAATAAAATTCACACAATGAGAACAGGAGTCCTATTATGTTTAGCCCTATTGACTTTAATGAGCTGCGGTGATCAAATAGAGTTTAATGATCCTTCGATACAAGGGAATAAAAACGGAAATTTTTGGAGAGCGCAGTCTTACGCTGCCGACATTGATTTTGGAGGATTTTTAGTTGAGGGAAGAAATCGTGGTGAAACAGTGCAATTAGTTACTAGGAACGACGTTCGTGGAACGTTTAACTTGGGAGGAGATAATGCCAATGTCGCTATTTTTAGAGATTTGAACGGTGTGGTATATTCAACTGCAAATGCTCCCGATCCAAGTCTGTCATTATATCCTGCTGATGGCCAAATTATTGTAGAGGATATTTCAAATACACAACCAAAAACAGTTACAGGAACGTTTTGGTTCAATGCCTTTACTGAAGACGGACTTCGTGCCGTAAATTTTAATGAAGGTGTGTTTTATCAGGTGTCATTGGTAGGTGGATTGGTGGCTATAGATAATGGCAGTGTGTGCTTGCAAGCTACCCAACAGGCTTCTATAGCAGCAGCAGCCTTTAATGCTATTGACACTACAGCGCCTAACTATACAGAAATTTGTAATGCCTACAAAGGTGCATTAAATGCAAAGATAACCGCCTGTGGCGATCAAAATGGCAGCATTCAAGCTGTTGTTGAATCATTAGGGGACTGTATTCCATAATTGGACTATAAACTAAAGGCAGCTGGATACGGTTGCGTTTTTTTTAATTACTATTAAAATGCTAATATGTTTTGGACTTGGCATTTATTTTTTGTATTATGTCATTGTAAGATTAGAATAAAGTTGATTTAATCAAAATGATTGACTGCTCATATTCATATGGGTTATTAATGTGGATCAATTTCCTTTTCGATACATTCATCTTCGAATACATAAATTAAAAAATATAGTGTGACACTTTTAGATCCGATTCAAGCTAGAATATTACTGGTCATTACAATTTTATTCATTTTATTTTCCATTTATCATATATTGAAACATCAGGAAAGTACCATCAAAAAGATTGCATGGTTGTTGTTCACTTTGATCATCCCTATCTTTGGGAGCCTAATTTACTTTGTCAATTTTTTGATACATAGAAAAAAGTTCAATGAGCAATTGACCTAGCTTATTTAACATACTACCTAGCTTATTTAACATACTAATAAAACGCGCAACCCGAAAACGGTTGCGTTTTTTAGTCTAAATCACTCCAAACGTTAAAAATGTTAAATTGTTTGATTTTTCCCACTTTTTATATTATATTAAAGTATGCGATGTGAAACAATACGCATCCGAAAAAAACTTATTGAAATTTAAAAAATGACAGAGATAATGAAGTATTCAGAAAAAATTTCAAACAAATTAAACGAATTATTAATCAAAAATTATGATGCAGAAAAGGGTTATCGTAATGCCATCGAAAATGTGGATAGTGACCGATTGAAAATGTTCTTTAAAAGAAGAGCTTCCGAGAGAAGTGAGTTTGCTAAAGAATTGAGAACTGAAATCTTGAGATATGGAGAAATCCCTGAAGAT
>JBGSXJ010000013.1:0-2577 GCA_041751535.1 Aquaticitalea sp. | reverse complement strand
ACTATGGCCTGTGATCCAACCAATGTCCGCAGTACACCAATACACATCGTTCTCTTGGTATTGAAATACATTTTTAAAGGTGTAAGCAGTGTAAACCATATATCCAGCAGTAGTGTGCAACATGCCTTTGGGCATTCCGGTAGAACCTGATGTATATAGAATAAAGAGTGGATCTTCTGCCTCCATGATTTCGGGTTGGCAATCAGCAGATGCATCATCCAATAAAGGTTGCAACCACTGATCGCGACCTTGTTTTAAAGTGATTTCGGAATGGGTTCGTATTACAATTAAAACATTTAATACTCCAGGACAACTCAATAAAGATTCATCCACAATACTTTTTAGATCAATGCTTTTGTCACCACGATAGGAACCATCGGCAGTGATAATTAGTTTACAATCGCTGTCATTGATACGGGTTGCCAATGCCTTTGCCGAAAAACCAGCAAATACAACGTTATGAACGGCACCAATGCGCGCACAAGCCAATAGCGCAATTGCCAATTCAGGAATCATAGGCAAATAAATACAAACCCTGTCCCCTTTTTGTACGCCTTGGTTTTTAAGGACGTTTGCCATTTTGCAGACACGCTCATGTAATTGGTTATAAGTAATGTGTTCAGATTTTTCCTTTGGATCATTGGGTTCGAAAATGATGGCAGTTTTATGGCCTCTTGTCATCAAATGCCTATCGATACAATTTTCTGTAATATTGAGTTGAGCACCTTCAAACCATTTCACTTCTGGCTTGCTAAAATCCCAACTCAAGACTTTGTCCCATTTTTTTCTCCAAATAAAATGCTCTTCGGCTATTTCTTCCCAAAAATTTTCTGGTTCACGAATGGATTTGCGATATACTTGGAAATATTCTTCAAAGTTCTTAATGTGGTAATTGCTCATTTTATAGGATAATTTGATGCTTAAATTTAATATTCATTCTGACAAAGGCAAACTCAATATTCATATATCGATGGCTTGAATTGGATTTGCTTTAAAGAATCATCCCGTTTCATTTTGCATTCTGCTAACGTACGCTTTAATTTCCGCAACAACTTTGGGTGCCAATATTATTGTAGCTGTCATCGTGGGAATGGCCATCAGTGCAAATGTACCATCGATGAGATTCAACATCATGCTCAATGGTGTTATGGCCCCAATTAAAATACTTGCAATGTATATATAATTGTAGTAATGACTATTGTGAACTCCAAAAATAAAAGACATGCATTTGGTGCCATAATACGAGAAGGTAAATAAGGACGACATGCTAAAGGTGGCAATACAAATCATCAACAAATACTTTCCATAATAAGGTATTGCGGTATCAAATGCGGTTGCAGTTAAGCTTACACCATTTGCGTCACTAGTTTGCCAGACACCGGTCACCAAAATCGCCAAGGCAGTCAATGTACAAACAACCAATGTATCAATGGCTGGGCCTAACATAGCTACCAATCCTTCATGTACAGGCTCGGACGTTTTTGACGCACCATGAGCCATGGGTGCCGTTCCGATACCAGCTTCGTTTGAAAACGCACCTCGACGAATGCCCAATAAAATCAAGCCTCCCAATGTGCCACCTAAAAATGCATCACCTTTATAAAAATCAGCTCCAAAGGCGTCGGTAAACATCAACAGTAAATATTTTGGTACTTCTGTAATATTCACGCTCAAAATGACAATTACAAGAGCAAAATAGAGCAATACCATCGTAGGAACCAATTTTTCGGCTGTTTTACTAATCCGGTTTAAACCTCCCAAAATCACAATTGCCGTGATTCCCACCAAAACAATTCCTATAAAAAGATTGGAAATAGTTGTAACCTCAACACCATTTGGCTCAAGCAATATAAAATTGATGGCCTGCTTTAATTGGTTGACATTAAAAACTGGCAAAGCACCGATCAAGCCACAGATACTAAAAAACACAGCTAATGGTTTCCATGATTTTCCGAGCCCTTCCATAATAAAATACATAGGTCCGCCTTGAATATTTCCTTGGCTATCTTTACCTCGATACATTATTGCCAAAGTACACGTAAAGAATTTTGTAGACATGCCAACAATGGCGCTCACCCACATCCAAAACATTGCTCCTGGGCCACCAATATTGATTGCCACGGCGACGCCTGCAATATTCCCCATACCAATGGTGGAAGACAATGCCGTCATCAGGGCTTGAAAGTGGCTGATTTCGCCAGGATCGTCTGGATTATCATATTTGCCGCGCAATATCTGAAAAGCATGACCTATAAGGCGAAAGGGTAGAAATCTGGATCGTATGAGTAAGTACAATCCACCTCCAATTAAAATAATCAACAATGGCAAACCCCAAGCATAGTCAGAAAATTTCTCAAAGATCAGGTCAAGGGTTTCCATAGTTTGATTGGCTGAAGGATTAAAGATATTCTTTTCGTGTCAAAATATTTCAGATTCTATATCAAAAAATTAGTAATGATTATAAAAGTTACTAATTTTGGATTTTAACATTATATTTACATTTACAACCTCATCACTATTGAAGTCTACTAGATTATACTTTCTCGATGCCGTGCGTGCATTTGCAATATTGATGAT
>JBGSXJ010000012.1:0-16889 GCA_041751535.1 Aquaticitalea sp. | reverse complement strand
AGTATCATTAGTAAGTTAGCAGGATACAAATACCTTATTTTAACTGAACACTTACCAGAAGGAGGTTTTACTCCCAATAAAGATATTATTTCCGGTCAAGGAATTCGATTAAAAAAACAGAGTGGGATCGATGTAATTGCTCCACCTTTTAATTTGAAGGTCAAAGAACAAAAACAATTGTTATCCGTAAGTTTGAATGATGGGAAAGGGATCATAGTTACCACATTGTACACCATATTTTAGGATGCCCGCATCCATTACTATTCGTACAAATCCGAAATTTTATAACAAAACTTTATCCTTTATATCCCAACAGCTCATCAATGGTATTTGTAGTCACAGAGTGGTAATTAGGCCGTGCTTTTTCGTAAATACCCAAAGCTTCCTCCATTCGATTACTATTTTTGAACGCTTTAAAAAGGGTTGTGACATACCATCGTCTTCCAACAGTGGTTAGAAATTCCTCAATTTTAGCATTGACGTTATGTCCATCGTAATTGTGGGTAATGGCCTGTTCATACCAAACCATAGCAATGTAAGAGTTGGACGAATTTGTAAAATCAAACGTATCATCCAAAGTTTGCAATTGAGCTACCGTAATGTCTTTTGGAAAATTTCGAATGAAATGAACCCATTCCTGTGGTGTCCATTGATTGGTTGTAATGGCATCAATCTTGTTGGTGTCCATGAATGTTTTCAGCGTGTTTTCGACGTTTTTAAAAGCATCTGACTGAATGACTGCAGCATTCTCCGGTACACCTGGTTCGTAAATCCATTCCTCGGTGTTGAATTGAATGTTGTTAGGTTGCAGTAGATTGGTGTTCAGATATGCTATAAAATCTTCCGTATTTGTCGTTGAAAAAGCGTTCTTTTTAAAATAAGATTTTAAAAATGCATCCATTTTATCTCTACCTACGGTTTCTTCGAGTGTTCTTAAAAACAAATATCCTTTATCGTAGGCAATACTATTCATACCATCATCAGGATTTCTTCCTTTTAAATCGAGCTTTAATTTAGTGTCATTAGGAGTATCTTTTAACGATTCCAGTTCTTCATCCAAATCCTGCCGACCAATCAGTGCTAACATGTTCGCACGTTCTTTTCCGTAAAGTGCTTCCATGATTCGGATTTCGAAGTATACCGTAAAACCTTCATTGAGCCAAAAATCGTTCCATGTGGCATTTGTTACTAGGTTGCCAGACCATGAATGTGCCAACTCATGCGCCACAAGCGACGTCAAACTTTTATCACCTGCAATTACTGTAGGAGTGGCGAAGGTCAATCGTGGATTTTCCATCCCTCCGAATGGGAAACTTGGAGGTAATACAATCACATCAAATTGTTCCCAATCATATAGTCCATACAAATCTTCGGCAGCTGCCACCATTTTCTCCATATCAGAAAATTCATCACGGACTTTTTCAATCATCGATTTTTCGGCATACACGCCAGTTCGATCACTTATAGCTTTGTATTCGATATCTCCAACGGCAAGTGCAATTAGATAGGCAGGAATGGGTTGTTTCATTTTAAAATGATAGACGCCATCTGCCGTTTTCTCTTTTGGATTCTCTGCACTCATCACAGCCATCAATTCCGATGGAACTTTTACAGTTGCGTTAAATGTGATCCGTATCTGCGGACTATCTTGTATTGGAATCCAAGTTCTAGTTAAGATAGCCTGTCCTTGGGTGAACAAAAAGGGATTTGTTTTATCTGCTGTTTGTTGAGGCGTTAGCCACTGCAATGCTTCTGTTTTATTAGTTGTATTGTAAGTGATAGCGATTTGTTTGGTGTCTTTTTCAATTGGAATCATGAGCGGCTGTCCCAGTGATTCATTCATCGTGCCCATTTCAAATGAGGTGGTTTTTCCATCAACTTTCACTTCATTAATGTCCAAATATTTGGTATCCAAAATGATTTCGGCCGAACTATTGCTCTTAATATCATAAGTAGCTGTTCCAGAAATGGTCTCTTGGTCAAAATCGACATCGATATTTAAATCCAAGTGCGTAATCACTGCATCATTCGGTTTTGCGTAGGAATGTGGTTCGTCAACATAGGTGTTTACGACTATTTCTTCTTTTGGCTTTTCACAATTGAACGTCATAAAAACGGCACAGGCAGTTGCAACAATAGATTTTTTCATTTTGATTATGATATGGATTGCGAAGGTACTTAAAAGATGATACTTTGGAAAATTACAATTCATCGGTTAAATTCTTCAATTCGGAATTCATCTCATTCATTTTCATTAAATAAGCTTTCATAAAATAATATGTTTAACATTGAAATTTATTTTATATATTTCCTATGGGTTAAGTGCTTCATGCGGGGTGAATTATAGCGATTTTGTTGCTGTTCTTATTTTGGAGAGTGTTCTATCCCAAAGAACTCAAGTCCTTCCTATGAGAATCATTGAATTTCTCTTTTGTTAATCGCAATCTGAAAGTGAGCTACCCCTAAATAGAATTGATTCAATTTGTTTTTAAGTTTCGTCTAGGATATGATACTCAAGCGTCTTAATTGGCTCAAAATCGGGAAGGTCGTTTTCCTTCACCTATTATTTTGGGTGCTTATTGTTACTTGGTTTGCTTGGGGTTTTGGTTTATATGTGGACCCAAAGAAGTCCTTCCTCAATGCGATGTTCTTTTTGCCGGGACATTTTATTGTGGTGTATCCCTTACTTTATTTTCTGATCCCACGTTATCTGTTCCACCATAAGTACTGGCAATTTTTTTTAGGGGTCTTGGTTCTCGTTTTTCTCGCCGTATGCTATACAGCAATTGGGCAACTTTCAGTTCAGGATATGCGCGACTTTAAAGATGCCAATTTTGTGATCGGCAGAAATGTGCTTCCTTTTGTCCATGTTGGGGCCTTGGCGGCGTCGATAAAAATACTAAAACATTGGTATGTGCAACGTCGACAGACCCTTGAAGCGGAACAACAAAGAAGTGTGGCCGAATTAAAATTGTTGAAAGCCCAACTGCATCCGCACTTTTTGTTCAATACCTTAAACAACCTCTATTCCCATACCTTGGAATTTTCGCCCAAATCCCCTGAAATTGTTTTGAAATTGTCGGGCCTACTTCGATTTATGATTTATGAAAGCAATACTGCAAGAATTCCTCTCTCAAAGGAAATCGAGCTTCTCCAAGATTATATCTCATTGGAACAATTAAGATATGGCGAGCGGCTGGAGATATCGATTTCCATTCATGGGGATGTGGATAATTATCAAATAGCACCAATGCTATTGCTCCCATTTTTGGAAAATGCTTTTAAGCACGGCACCAGCAGGCAAATTGATCAGTGTTGGATCAGTTTCAATTTGTCGGTTGAGGCTTCTTTAATGGCCTTTAAATTAATCAACAGTATTGATCCAAATATAGAGACTGAAGATCAAAATTCTGGCGGCATTGGTTTACAGAATGTTATTAGAAGGCTTCAGCTCCTATACAAAGATCATTTCAAAATCGAAACTGTAAAGATGGCCGATGTATTTGTGGTCGATTTGCAACTGACCCTAGAAACTTTGGATAAAGAATTTGTTGACCAATTACAATAGACTTAAAACACCCGTTATGCAATATACCTGTCTTATCGTAGATGACGAGCCACCAGCCATAAAAGTCTTGGAAAGCTATGTGGAAGCAGTTCCACAACTTCAAATTGTTGATTCCTGCAAGAACGCGTTTGAAGCCTTGAATGTGCTTAACAGGGAAAAAGTCGACCTCATGTTTTTGGACATCCATATGCCAAAATTGATAGGTACAGAGTTGATCAAAACATTGCCATTTCCGCCAAAGGTTATCTTTACGACGGCTCATAAGGATTTTGCGCTCGAGGCATTTGATTTGGATGCCATCGATTACCTTCTCAAGCCGGTATCTTTTGAAAGGTTCCTGAAAGCGGTCAACAAATTTTGCCAACTCAGTCCTCCCGAAAAGGAAACTGCACACCATGAACCTGGATTTGTTTATTTCAGGGCCGATCGCAAAATGATCAAAGTGTTTTTGGAGGACATTCTTTACATAGAGAGCCTAAAAGATTATATAATTATCCACCGCGAACATAATGCCGAGCTGCGGGTCAAACAAACCCTAACTTCTGTCGAAAATATGTTGCCGAAAAATCTTGTTTTAAGGATTCATCGATCATATATTGTGGCTATCGGTAAAATCACGGCATTTACCAAACATGATGTGGAAATCGGTAAAATAGAATTGCCAATCGGACGCAATTTTGTTGATATCTTTGAGAAATTATCCCCTTTCCAGTCCGATATCAACGATGATCTTGAGTAGAAAAGTATGCAACATTTTACATCCATTGACCTATAATTGAAAATTTGGAATTTACTGAATCGAGAGATGGAATCCAATTCAATTTTTAAAACATTTATCTCTAAGTTTTTTATGGTTGAACCTAAAAATTTACTCGGAGAGCTCCCTACTGGCCCTCATTGAAACTCTTTCACCTACCAGAATAAGCTTTCTGCCTACCTAAATACTCCCAACACCCTATCTTTTTTTTTCGAATGTCTTAAAATTCTATTTTTAAGATGCATTTCAAACTAAATAACATTGATTAAAATTGAAATGATATGCTTAAACATGAATTTTAATCTTTTAATTAATTCAAAAAATCGTATAAAGATGAAAACATTATTTAAACAATGCAGCAAATTATTTGTTCTGGGCCTTCTTTTTGGGTTCTTGGCATGCAGCCCACAAGACAACACAGCGAACGTAGATTCATTGAACGATGAATCGCTCACAAGTTTCCTTGCGAATCGTGGTCAGGAAAATACAAATACTTTTAAAGGTCCAGTTGTAGAATACGGGGCAGGTAAGGCACGATCATGGATTAGTGTTAACAAAGAAGGTTTCCCAATAGAAATTGGCATAGAGCTTACTGGGGAGGTGTTCGAGGATTTGGATTTATTAGACTCTGGTCACGAACTCACAACCGTTTTGCCCTTGCATCACAAAGCTAAAGAGTTAACGCCCTTTGAGCATTTAGGCCTTAATTATCAACCAGATGGACATGGGCCGGTTTTTTGGGCTGAACACATCGATTTTCACTTTTATACCATTACTAACGAGGAAAGAATGACCATTCCTCCCTATAATTCCAGTGACCCAAGCAACGTAGCTGCATTCAATTATTTTCCTGATCCGTCAAAAATGCCTTCAGATTATTTTTCCTTTCCAGGACCGGGTGGTGTATATCAAATGATGGGAAAACACTGGGTGCCCCAAGATTGGCAAACAGGTTACAATCCGTTTACGAAAGTCATGATTTTGGGAACCTATGCTCAAAAGAATGTTTTCATCGAACCTATGGTCACAATCGATTATTTATTGTCGGGTATTGAATTTAGTGGTAATTATTCACAGCCAACAACGTTTGAAGAGCCTGGCAACAACTACCCAACGAAATACAACATTTACCACAATGATAAAAACAATAGAATCTATATTACGTTAAGTGATTTTGTTACGCGCTGATAAACATGCTTGATACTACATAAAGGAAGCTTGAATAACTGTTATTTATGCTTCCTTTTTATTTTTACAGTTGGTTATTAATCTCTCTCATACATCAAGTGAAGCTGAAATTAAGAAAGGTAAAATCGATTGGTTAAATTTGAGATACGTTCTTTAACTTATTTCAGGAGATACATTTTATCGAAATCATAGTAATTAATTGATCAATTCTTCATTGTTGAACTAAATTAATCCCCAAAAAACTCTAAAAAACATAATGACTTACTACAATTAAGACAAGTTATGGAAAATTCGCAGATCAAATGCATCATAGTGGACGATGAGCCACCGGCCATTAGAGTTCTTGAGAACTATATCCATTCCGTACCACAACTGAAAATCGTAAAAATATGCAACAATGCCTTAGATGCAATCAATGTGCTCAATACCGAACAAATTGACTTGATGTTCTTGGATATCCATATGCCGAAATTGCTCGGAACCGAAATGATCAAGTCACTTCATTCACCACGCAAAGTCATATTTACAACCGCTCATAAGGATTTTGCGCTCGAGGCATTTGATTTGGATGCCATCGATTACCTTCTCAAGCCAGTATCTTTTGAACGGTTCCTGAAAGCGGTCAACAAATTTTGCCAACTCAGTCCTCCCGAAAAGGATACGGCACACCATGAACCTGGATTTGTTTATTTCAGGGCCGATCGCAAAATGATGAAAGTGTTTTTGGACGATATCATTTATATGGAAAGCCGTAAGGATTATGTAATTATCCATAGAGAAAACAATGAGGACATCAGATTAAAACAGACTCTACAAACCGTGGAGAGTTTGATGCCACAAAATATGTTTTTTCGCATACATCGCTCATTTATAGTGAACACCCATAAAGTGACCGCATTTACCAAAAAGGATGTAGAAATTGGAAAAATTGAATTGCCAATTGGCAGAAACTATGGCGAAGTCTCCAAAAGCTTATCTCGCAATGCCCCTAATTTATCAAATGATATAATTGATGAAGATTAAAATTTGAAAATTCCCATGGGTTTTAAAGTCATTTTTTAAAGGTGGTTTTCGAAGGAAGTAACATTAGTTTTTCGGCTAAGGCTTACTATTGCTAAATCAATAGCACATGTTTTTTGCTGTTTTACCTAGGATTGTTCGTCATACTTAAAAATTTATGGAGCGCACCAAAACAATAAAACAATCCAGCCCGTTAGCCAAGCTGGATTGTTCAACAGGAATTAATGATTGTTGTTCCCTATTTCCCTTAAATTGTGGTCAAAGATATATTTGCCCAAACTATTGCCTGCAAGATCCCCTTGTTCAACTGCATTTCTAAAATGGTACCCAATGTAGATTCTCGATACCGCAGATTCGTGAGCCATTTGGCTAAAGTTGATCATGGTTCTTTCCACGCCCGGTAAATTATAAGGGTTTTGTACGGTAACGGGCATGTTGTCCGTGCCAAAGAACAACCTTAAAACTTCGGCCGCCGCACCGCTGCACGTGGCATGTGTTGATGGATATTCTGGTGTTGGCGGTGTTATAAAGCTAGTGCCCCAAGTTGCATCCCCAATCGTAGCGTCATTACCGTCTGAATCCCCAGCCCGAATCGCGGTTATGGGTCTCCAATATTTATAGTGGTATTTAGCTTCGAATGAGCTGATAAAGCCATCCATTACGGCCATTTGTGTAAGAGCTAGCAATCTGGCTGTTTCCCAACCATTTAAATTTTCCTGATTCGATAACGCTCTTCCTATTCTGTTTGACGAACTACATATATTTTCTACCCAGAATGCCCCAATTTCTGTTTGTTCCGCTGTTCTGTTGTTACAGCTCGTGCATCCCAACAGTCTGGTCTCTTCGTAATCGGCCAAATATTCAGGAGATCCAATCGCATAAGGAGGCCCTGCTCTAAATTGGTCGCTGGTTTGCATTCCAAATGGTGCTATTTGTGATAAGTTGGCACCATATACTGCATTCGCGGGCCAAACTGGGGGATTTGCCACTGACCAAGGCAGGAAATTGGCTTGATGAATTCCGCTTGCCGTTCCTTCATTGTAAGTCGTAAATCCCACAGATGGGTCAGTCTGTCTTTTTGTCAATATAGCGGACGCTGCATTTTGCCCGATCTCAATCCCCTTTTGTTTGTATGTCTCGTTGTCAATTGCATCTAGACTAACACTTAAAAGCGCGTTGGCAGTTGGAGCGGACAAAGGAAATAAGGTCGTTAAGACATCATGGGCTGCCTGCGCGACTGCTGCATCGGCTATCTGTGAGATGTTTTTTTTGGAAATATCCTTTGCATCCACAGTTGAGTTGTCCAAGGCATAGGTCTCATATTTAGGCACGACATTGTTAAGGGCGTCATGCATGGCCAAAGTTACCATGGCGTAAATTTTGGCTTCGGCTGGTTGTGGCAGTTTAGTGTCCACGAAGGTCAATGCTTGGTTCCAGGCAAGTACTGCTTCGTTGCTATAGGATTTTATCATCCCATTGTTATAGGTCTTTAACATGGCGGACTCAGAAAATTCCTGAGTTTCCTGTTCATCTTTCTCACAGGAACCCAAGAACACAAATAGGATCAAGGTACCTGTCACTAATTTAAATTTTGTTTTCATGACTAATTGATTTTAGAATTTCCCTCTAAATTAATCACAGGTTCATTCGAAAAAGTTTTAGGAGTACAGGGGTGTAGTTTCAGAAGTTAGAGACTGCAATTTGGTCGACGAATGGAAATTTGTATATAATCGAAATCATTGTTTTACGATAAAAGAATCAAGACAGCTTCGCTTTTAGAACATCGAATCAAGACTTGAAATTAAATAGCAGATATTCAACCAAATCTGATTTTGTCATTTTAGAAACCATAATTTTTTTAGTTGGTTGTAAAAGCACGGCTATTTCATATCGAAATCCAGTAACCTATGGTCGATCTTTTGTTCGATCATTTTTAAAAAATTTAATAGGACACTACTGTATTTAGTGAAATCATAAACCCATATAGTTTAATAACTGTTTTCCCACTTAGGAAACATTAGAATCCACTATTTTCAAAAAATGATCTAAATAGAACTTTCCAATGGGCAATTCCTTATGATTGATTTCTACCAATTCGTGGGTATATGATTTTATTTTGGCGATGGGAACAATGAACGATCTGTGAATGCGGACAAATTCATTTTTATTGATGAGGGCTTCCACAGAGGATATTGTCTGTCTGCACAAATACAACTTGTCTTGAGTGAAAATTTTTATATAATCCTTAGCGCTCTCAATATAGAGGATCTCATCTAGAACTATTCTTACCTGTCTTCTATCTATGCGAAGGTAGATGGAATCTATTCCCGATTTTCTTTCCATTTCAAAATGCTCATTGTTATATAAGACATTTTCATACCCTGGCAAGGCTTTGTTCACGGCCTTTAGGAAACGGTCAAAACGTATAGGTTTCAGCAGATAATCTACGGCATTCAACTCAAATCCATCGTAAGCATATTCCTTATAGGCAGTTGTGAAAATTACCTTTGGCGGATTTTTAATGGATTGTATCAATTCCGTGCCCAGCAGTTCTGGCATCCGTATGTCCAAAAAAATAATATCCACTTCATTGGATTGCAGAAACACAAAGGCATCGATGGCATTGCTGCATTCGCCCACCAAATGTAACACCGGTAATTTGGCACAGTATCGCCGTAGCACATCCCTTGCGAGCAGTTCGTCATCTACGATGAGGCATCTTGGATGTATGTTTTCAGATTTTTTCATATGCTTGCGAGGATTCCATTGTTACTTTGGCTTTGGCAGAATCTTCAATGTTCAATTCAATATTGAGATCAACAATAAAAACATCAAGGTCTTCCTTAATTTCCAAAGTATGCCTGTTAGGGTATAATAAGTCCAATCGGCGTCGGACATTTTCAATGCCTGTTCCATCTCGATGTTGCTTTAATGAAACTTTATCTTTCTTCCCATTCATCAATTTTATGGAGAACATATGGCCGTGGAGTTCCGATTTTATATTGATCCAGGGATTGTTGATCATTTTGCTCGCACCATGTTTGAAACAGTTTTCAACCAAAGGGAGCAACAGTAATGGTGCTATTGCAATTTCATTGATATTATCTGGAAGCGAATAGTGCAGATCGAGTTTATCGTCATATCTTATTTTTTCCAAATTGAGGTAATCCACTACCATTTGAAATTCATTTTCTAGGGGAACCAAATCTTTCTTGCCCTCGTTTAAAATGTAACGGAGGATATGTGACAGTTCCAAGATCATTTTTGCACTTTTGGGAGATTCTATCTGTGCCTGTGAGTAAATATTGTTTAAGGTATTGAACATAAAATGTGGCTGCACTTGGGCCATCAAAAGACGTAGTTGTGCTTCAGAATTTTCTTGTTGCAGTTGCTGGTTACGCAATGTTTTTAAATAGTAATGCTTGAACATCTTAAAGCTGGAGGCCAGGGCGACACCAGTTAGAGAACCTTGTATGCTGCCAAGGTAGGCCATGAACAATTTTTGCTGAAAGGTATTGGTTGTCAAAAATAGTTTGGCGGTAGAAATCCAAGCAATCTTGTCCCAAGGAATGTATATTAGAACAATGGCATGCATTAACAAAGCGACAAAATAGAAAAAGAGAAACCAAAAAATACCTCGAATATATTTCTGTTCAAAAATATAATATGGCAAAACAAAATAAAGTACGGGATAGACAAGGAATGATTGGGGCAATAGGAAAAAAAAAGTTTCGGCGATGGATTTAAAAAAATCCGGAAATTTTCCTGTTGTCATATAGACCACGGGATTAAGGTAGCGCGTAATTGTAAAATAACCGCCCCAGAAAAGCCAGAAAAACACGTGTCGTCCAAGACGATACCCTTTTTTATCAGATAGTATAAATTCCCTTACTGACATCCCTATCTTTATTAGTCATTTCAAATTTATTAAAATAATGACCAAGCTTGAATCTTGCACTATATAAATAGACTATCCTAATATACACATAAGCAAAACAACGACAAAAAATTTCCATCTACCGTTTTGTTGTTTCTATCGACACTAAATTGCGTTCTGTCGATAAAGAAATTTCCGAACCTTATTAAAGATTAAATTTAACTATATTTTTCAATCTAATTTATTATAAATCAATAAGTCATGAAAAATAAATTAAGTATAAGAACCTACTCCTTAAGCGTGTTAGTTGTGTTGATGATATGGACATATAATATCAACACACAAGCGCAAATTATATATACGGATATTGAGCCGGATTTCACGAGTCCAACGTCTGGTGATTTTTATAATTTGGATTTAAACAATGATGACATTGTAGATTACACTTTGAGTTTGTGGAGTGATTCCTTGTCTGACTACTTATTGATTAGTTCACCTAATGGTATTAATGCAAGTATTACAGTTACACCATGGTATGCAAACACAGTACCATTAGAAAATGGGATGGAAATTTTTAATCTTGTTGGTGCTATAAATGGAGAAACATATTTATATTGGGGAGTTTTCACCATAGGAAATTGTTTTGGAGGAGATGCAACTTGTTCATATGATTGGAAAAACAAAATTGACAAGTTCCTGGGCCTACGTTTTCTAATTGATGGACAGACACATTACGGGTGGGCACGATTGGATGTCACAAGCCATACACAATGGGTCATCAAGGATTATGCTTATAACGCCACCCCTAATCAGCACATATTTGCAGGTCAATCAACATTAGGATTGGAAGAATCAAATCATAAGGACGTTAAAATAATTGTCGCACACAGACAAATCTCAATAATTAATCTTCCCAATCACACGGAATATACTATATATACTATAAATGGACAAAGGATACTTCAAGGCAATTTGGACAAAATCAATAATACCATCAATGTTCAGTATTTGACCTCTGGACTATATATCATTGAGATGATAGCCACTAATTCTGCTTCCACTATCAGAAGGAAAATTATAATTGCCTGACACAATTTCGACAAAACCATTTATAGAATTATCTCCAAATCAAAATTCTTATCGAGCGCCTTGCAGATATTAAAGGACGATGGTTTATTCAGCTTAAATTATTGACATTACTGTAGATTAAGTCCATACATGTTTGGCTTTAACTTACTGGACTTTAGATAAAAACAAATCAGGGGAAAGTATTTTATGACAAAAAAAGCATATATTTATTACATCTTTTTAAATGTGATTAATTTTTTTTTTGGAATAGGTATATGTTATCATAATATGAAATGAAAAGGCCATTGAGACATTCAATTTGGTTTTTTTTATGTCATGTAGGTCTCAGCATATTTTTTATGATGTCGGTTTTAAAAGCAGAAGAGAAGTGATGAAAAAGCACATAATGAAATCTCTAATTGCTTGTCTGGAATAGTGTTTTGTAAAATCATATAGAATGAAAATATCAGCTATTTATTTCATTTTCTCCTTCCTTTTAATGCAGTTAGTTTCGGCTCAAAATGAAGGTCAAGATAAAGAGATACTACCCGATACACTTACGGAAGTGGTCATCACAGCTCTTCTGCGTCCCGAAAAAGTAACCCGAGCCCCTGCATCCATACAGGTATTGACCACTAAAGATCTTGATCGCTTTGCAGGATCTAACACGGGGGAACTTATTGCAACACTTCAAGGGGTGGAATTTACCCGCTATGGTGTCGATGGCATTACTTTTAATGCTAGGGGATTGAACAGTGCTTTTAATAATAAAATACTCCAGATTGTTGATGGCCGTATTAGTACCGCGGCATTAAGTGGCGGTTTACCTGTGTTCAATAATGGTTCCACGATAAAGGATGATATTCACCAAATCGAAATTGTCGTAGGGCCACAAACGGCGCTCTATGGTCCCAATGCACACAACGGGGTGTTCAATACAATCACAAAGGACCCACGCTTATACCAAGGAACCTCTGTATCTCTGAGCGCAGGGAATCAATACCAGTTTAGTGGTCGGCTACGGCATGCCAAAAAAGTCAATGACCATTGGGCATGGAAATTGACAGGAGAATATGCAAGTGGAAGGGAATTTGATTTTATTGATAGTGTGTATGTTGGCATGCCTCAAAAAGGCATTCCAGAACATAACGTAGATTTTGATTTTCGACACCTTCGGGGCGAAGCACATTTATATTACAATATCAACCCAAAAACCGAAATTGTTATTTCAAGTGGGGCGAGCAGTAATGATTTTTTACAAGTCACTACCAGTGGTCGTAACCAAATGAGAGGGGTTGGTTATAGCTTTTTGCAGGCCAGATTTAAAAGCCCAAATTTTTATGCGAATGTTTACAATACATGGGGAAACCTCGGAGATGGATATAGTATTGCCGGTTATACTCAAATTTTTTGGATGAGAACACAGCCAGGCCCGTCATTTTTGCCTCCTGATGAAGCTGAACAATTTGCTTTAAATGCTACACAATTAAAGGAGAAAAGCCGACGGTTTAATGCGGATTTCCAATACAACACCTATTTTTCCAAAGCGGGTTTATTTCTGGTGGCGGGACTCGACTTCGAGAATGTGCACCCCAACACTACTGATGGAACTACCTTGGTTGGAGACGCCGATGCGATTTCTGTATCTCAAATAGGTGCTGTTCTGCAACTCGAGAAAAAGATTTTGAAGGACATGCGCATTATCGGTGCTATTCGATATGACAACAATGACAACTTCAAGAATTTAGTTGCCCCAAAGCTCACTTTGGTAAAAGACCTCAATGAGGGCAATATCCGATTGGGTTGGGCTAAGGCCTATGCCCTACCATCCATACAAAATCAATATGCCAGTATTCGCGATTTCCTTTTTGGGAATGGTGGTACAGGTATTACATACATCCCAAATAATGTATCGGTCAATGCCCCTGGGTCCATACTCACAACACGGCCTTTAGAGGCTGAAGAGGTACAGACTTGGGAAGTCGGTTTTAAAGGGCAACCCATCCAAAAGATTTGGGTAGATGCCAATGCCTATTACGGTACGAGCAAGAACTTTATTACGCCCTCATTGCCAGTGGGAGGGAGAGCTCTTTCCGTAAACGGTATCGATGTGTCCCATAACCCAATTTTTGCAGGTACAGTAAGCAATGATACCTTGCAGGGCGCTTCCTTTTTTACTTTTTTTAATTATGGCAAGGCAAAAGTTTATGGATTGGATGTTGGTGTGAGCTACACGCTTGCCCCTTCTGTACAGTTGGCACTTAAATATTCTTGGCTTAATGCCGAGTTTGAAGAAAATGATGCCAATAGGGATGGGATAATAAGTCAAGATGAAAAAAGCATTAATGCGCCAAATCACAGGGGAGTGGCCTTATTAACAGTTGAAAACCTATTTAAGGAGCGCGTAGATATTTCTTTTGGGGCAAGGGTGGTTCAAAAATATGACTTTTATAGTGGCAATCAGGTGGGGAGCGCCGAAGGTGCCGGAACAAGAACGCCTCCAAAAAACTTCAATTATGGTCCATTGGGAGGTTTTAGTACCTTTGATTTTGGAGCGCAATACCGCTGGAGCAAAAATGTATTCTTTAATTTTAATATGACAAACATTTTTAATACGCGACAGATTGAATTCGTAGGCTCGCCGTCCATAGGACGTTTGGCCATGGCCAGTATAAAAGTAAGCCATTGAAACTTTTCCTTCAATAATTAGCCAAACAGTTGAAAGCCAAGTGATTTTCAAAAAAAATAACCTTTCTACATATAGTGAGTAGAATGTTACCCTACATTTAATAATCTCGAATTCTGATTTAATGCATTAATTCTGAAATGGCAATAAATAATCCAAAACGACTTACCCAAATTTTCAATATGATTTAGGCTAAAATTAAAAGAATTTTATTTGGTGCCTCATATCGTTTAAAGTGAACGACATTATTTATGAAATTTTCAGACACAGGGACATCCTTACCTTTAAAAGATGCTTTCTACAGGTAATTTTTATCATAATCGAATCTTTTTTAGAGAATTAAAAATAGAGTTGTAACTACGCTAATTCAATCTGTCCAATAAAAATAGTATTCTGTCTTCCGCAACAGATCGTCTATCTCACATTTATTTTTCTTAGGTCTATAAATTCTATTTTTAACACGCATTTCATACCAAACAAATCGATTAAAATTGAAATGTCATGTCCTAAAGGATATAAATTTTAATCGCTTTTATTAATCCTTAATATCGTACTATTATGAAAACACTATTTAAAAAAACCAGCAATTTAGTAGCTTTGAGCCTTGTTTTTGGATTCTTTGCATGTAGTCATGAAGATGTACCGGCAACAATCGATTCTTCAATGAATGAGTCGACCAGTTTCCTTGTTCAGCGGAATGCAGAAAGAATAAATATTTTTAAAGGCCCTGTTGTTGCATATGGATCTGGGAAGGCGCGTTCTTGGATCAGCATCAACAGTGAAGGTTATCCGGTTGAAATTGGCATGGAACTTACAGCGGATGTATTTGATGACTTGTCTCTATTGGAATCAGATCAGGAATTAACTATAACAACCGTTTTACCTTTGCACCACAAAGCAAAGGAACTGACCCCATTTGAGCATATAGGGCTGAATTATCAACCACATGGCCATGCGCCTGTCTATTTTGCAGAACATTTCGATTTTCATTTTTACACCATTACCAACGAAGAACGGATGGCCATGCCTGATTACGATGCCAATAACCAAACGATTGTAGATGCTTATAATTATTTTCCGGATATGACGAAAATGCCATCAGATTATTTCAAACTTCCAGGGCAGCTCTCAGTCATACCCAAGATGGGAAAGCACTGGCTTCCGTTGGATTGGCAAACGGGCTACAATCCGTTTGAACATATCATGTTTTTTGGTACCTATGATCAAAAAAGTGTGTTTATTGAGCCTATGATCACAGTCGCATATCTGTTGTCGGGGAACGAATTTGGTGGCAACTATTCCCAACCACAGACATTCGAGGAGCCAGGGAACAATTACCCAACCAAATATAATATTTATCACGACAATGCTTCGGGAAAAATTTATATTTCCCTAAGTGATTTTGTAAGGCGGTAATCTTTATTTATTACACTATATAAGGAAGTACCAAGACCATTGGTGCTTCCTTTTTGTTTTTTAAAAATTAAAAGTTGAGAATTATGAGTAGTGGATTGCACTTTTTTTTGTATACAATTTATCGGATTTATTTTAATCAATTCTATTCATTCTACCTGTTTCCTCTAAATCGCGAAATACCGTTTTATATTCCATTGTCCCATTATTTATCTCAACAATTTCTACCGTTAGTTTTTCTCCGAATTTGATAGCTGCGGGAACTGGGCTTGTTGTTCGTATGTAAGTCAATTCATATTTACATTCACTTAACCATTCAATATTGAATTCATAATAATACTTTCCATCTTCAAAATACTCAAATTGTTTTTCCAGAGTCCGTTCGACATGGATATACTCGGTTTCAAATCGCTCATATTTCCATTTTCCACTGAATGATTTTTTGCACTCATTAGTTGCAGGGATTGACAGCAAATATGTGAAGGACGTGATCAAAATTAAGTTTATAGTTAGTTTCATTGCATTTTTTATATCATAATAAATTTTTTCTAGTTGAAACTAATATAAGCTTTTCTATAAAAATTTTGTCAATTGCATTTTAATTCAACAATTCATCCCATAAAACCAACATTTCAGGAAATCACTTTTTTTATTCAAATTATTGCATTGGATATTTGCTTCATAATTTAAAAACATATTGATCATGAAACATTTAATCATCATTGCCACACTTTTAGTCACTGCAGCTCTGACAGCCCAAACAAATTATGAAAAAGGAATGCAAAAAGCATTTGATCTATGGGAACAAAATCACTGGGCGGAGGCCGAACAACTCTTCGAACGCATTGCCGCCGCCGAACCCAATGAATGGTTGCCCAGCTATTATATTGCCCAAATGAACAGCCTAAAAAGTTGGGAACAAAAGGATGCAGATATTTTAAAGGCGCAGTTGGACAAGGCACAAGAGTATCTTAACACAGCGAAGGCATTGGCCCCAAATAACCCGGATGTGTTGGTAATGCAAGCTAATATATATACCAATTGGATTGCCTTTGACGGAATGACTTATGGGATGAAATATTCGGCCAAAGTGAATGAATTGTACAACAAAGCGTATCAATTGGCACCCGAAAACCCCATGGTGGTTCTGGGGAAGGCCGATTGGAATATTGGGAGCGCCAAGTATTTTGGACAAGACACCAGTGCCTTTTGCAAAGATGTGGAAAAAGCCATGGAACTTTTTGCTAACTTTAAACCGGAAACAATTTTTCACCCAAATTGGGGACGGGAGCGTGCCAAAGAGGTATTGGCG
>JBGSXJ010000011.1:0-3792 GCA_041751535.1 Aquaticitalea sp. | reverse complement strand
GATGCCATGCTAAAAGTGAAATTCTTTTCAGGTGGATATATTGGCATGGTGGAGGAATATTTTATTTCCAAATTAAAACCCAACGATCATTTTATTTTGGCCGGTCGTGTGTTGGAAATCGTTACCATTAAGGATATGACTGTGTTGGTGAAACGAAGTAAACGAAAGTCAGCAATTACGCCAAGCTGGCTGGGAGGACGCTTACCACTGTCTTCTTATTTAAGTCAGTATTTACGTATCAAATTATCGGAATCCCTTCATCCAAAAACCACGGAAAAAGAACTGAAATTCTTGCATCCTTTAATCGCACGTCAGGAAACATTTTCTCATATTCCGCGGTTGGATGAATTCCTTATAGAACTCATTGAAACCAAAGAAGGTCATCATATATTTATGTATCCATTTGAAGGCCGCTTGGTGCATGAAGTGATGGCGGCACTGATCGCCTATCGATTGAGTTTGATAAAACCCTTGACCTTTACCATTGCAATGAACGATTATGGATTTGAACTGTTGAGTGATCAAGAAACTCCCTTGAATGCAGAAACCATTGATCAGATTCTTTCCAAGGAAAACCTCATGGAAGATGTCATAGGAAGCATCAATGCCTCCGAAATGGCGTCCCGAAAGTTTCGGGATATTGCCGTTATTTCCGGATTGGTCGTTCAAAGTCAGCCAGGCAATTGGAAAAACAATAAAAGCCTGCAATCGTCCTCAGGATTGATTTTTAGGGTCTTGGAAGATTACGAACCACAGAATTTACTCTTGCGCCAAGCATATACTGAAGTCTTCAACCAACAATTGGAAGAAGTCCGGTTAAAAGATGCGTTTGAGCGTATCTCCAACTCCAAAGTTATCCTTAAATTTGCAAAATCATTCACGCCGTTAAGTTTTCCCATAAAAGTGGACAGTTTACGACAATCGTTGACGAGCGAAGATTTAGATCAACGCATCAAACGTATCCGCGACGAGGTGATGAAGCAAACGCTACTATGAATTTAGCTACCGAAGACATTAGCATTCATGACGAAACACTAACCCTTACCAACCAACGCGCCTTGGTGTGGAAGCGGAAGGGCACCTTAATAGTTTCTGATTTGCACATCGGAAAAACCGCCCACTTTAGAAAAGCTGGGATTGCCATACCTTCTGCCATTCTGCTTAAGGATTTAAAACGTTTAAAATTTTTGATTGATTATTTTGAAATCGAAACAGTCTTAATTGTAGGGGACCTTTTTCATGCAGGGAAGAACAAGGATGTCGATGTTTTTCAAGATTGGATGCAACAGCTCATTTCTGTCAACTTCGAACTTATCAAAGGCAACCACGACCGTTTGTCGAATGCTTTTTACGAGTCCTTACATATTAAAGTTTATCCCAATTACAAGGATGTACTACCGATTAGATTTGTACATGATTCCAAGCACTGCGAAGAAAATGTATTTTGCATTTCGGGCCATACGCATCCTGGTGCGATTCTCCATGGCCGAGGGAAACAACGTATTAAATTACCTTGCTTTGAAATAGGCGAACGCCTTTTGGTGCTTCCGGCCTTTAGTGAATTCACTGGTTTAAACACAAAGAAGTCATGTGAATCGTCAGAATGGTTTGCATTTACAGATTCTCGTGTATTTAAGGTATAAAAACTACGGATTGCATTCGCACTACATTTAAAATTGCATTAATTTTAAACTTTAAAACTTATAATTATGAAAAATATATTTCGCGCAATATTGGCTGGTTGGGGTGCAAAAAAAATGGGTGGTGGCAAGTGTGGCTGCATCGGAACAATTGTGGTGTTCATCATCCTTTATTGGTTATTGGGATTCGTCTTTAATATTTTTTAAAGTACCAAAAGTTCCCTGTTTTATACTTTTTTATGAAACAGGGCGCTATTCTAAACAAAATGAATGGGTTACATCAAAAAAAGGGATTTTAAGTAGTGTATTTCGACGTAAAAAGTGTTTTTTATCGAATATAACTAACACTTTATCGAATAAATTGTTTGTTATTATAATTCTTTAACATATATTTGGGGACATAATTTCATTTAAACCCAAATCTAATGAAAACCAACCTACTAAAAGCTTTTGCTTTAGCATTGCTTGTGCCTACACTTACCAATTGTTCTGTAGAACCTATGGAACAACTTAACCAAGAAAACAATTCTATTATTGAAATTGCGAGTCAATTTGATTCCGATACACCATGTATTGGTCTGAATCCAAAAGCAAGGATTCTCAACAACAGTGACCACGATGTCGATTTTGAAATTCACGACTCAACTGGTAATTTGATTGACGCTGTATACGGATTGAATCCCGGTGAACTTTCTGATTGGAAAACCTTTCCTGTTGGTATTACATCTTTTACTGTTAGTACTATTCAGTCATTTAAAATTGTAACTATCGACATGGGAAATTGTATGGCGTATGATGTAACCATCAATGAAAATAATCAATTAAACACCGACATTCCTATTCAATTTTAGTACATACTAAAACACATTTTTCGTCGAGCATATTTGTGGTAAAGAATAGGTAGGATGTACCACCATCTTTAATTTTGAATCGGTTCCGAATGTTTTGAACAGATTCAGGAAAATTGCGGGTTGTGATATTGGCCTTTTCGTTTTGTAAATGCTTTAGGGATTTTTTATTGTATGGAAGCGATTCCACAATTTTAAAAACTCTTCCTGGAAAGGTTATGAGCGTATCACTTATGTACAAATGCGAATGTTTGTGAAGTTTATATATATCATAGGCGGAACCAACCGAATTGAAACCGCCAGCCTTTAAAATAGCTGCATTGGGTTCGTAAAGATAGGTTTGTGGTAAACCATAAACCGCTTCCGAAATGGATTCACCTTTCAGTTGAAAGTTAAAAACTTCGTTGGTGGTTCGCTTTATGTTGATGGTTTCGATCTTGATTTCAAATGTGTAATCTTTCTCAATGATCCAAAGCAATTCTTTCACTTCATTGTTGACAGCGACCACATGAATGGTTTTTACGAATTTTAATTCATCAATTCCAACCGATATATCCAATAGGGGTGAGGTTTTTATCATAATATTTTCAGCATGCTCAAAGAGGCTATCCAGAGTAGCAGGCACGTTGGGCAAACACTCCTTCAGAAAGAAAACTTTTCCTTTGTTCTCGTCCCGTCGCGATGGGTCTATATAAACCCAATCAAAATGATGCGGTTGCTGCTTTAAATATCCGATGCCATCTGTGGCGATCGTTTCCACGTTGAAGACATCTAACAGTTGAAAATTATGCTGTACCATCTCCGAAAGTTCAGTATTGATTTCGCAGTGAATCACCTTATTAAATTGTTTTGCAAAGTAAAATGCATCTACGCCAAAACCACCTGTAAGATCTATAATGGAGTTACCAGAAACTAAAGAGGCTTTGTATTGTGCAGTGATTTCGGAAGATGTTTGCTCTATATGGAGCTTATTTGGATAGTAAATATTATGTTGCCCAAACCAGGTTGGAAGCTTTTTTTGACTTCGTTTTTTTGACTCTATCTGAACGACGATTTCCGAGGTTTCAATATCGGGAAAGGATGTTCCTTTTAAAAGTAAATCCGTAATGTTGGAATCGAGATGATCGGCTATGAATTTTTGAATCTCTGTATTTAGAAGCCTTCTATTCAAACCAAATTTAGAGGTTTTTGGTAAGGTGTTTTACAATTTTATATTCCGAGAGGAATTCCTTTGAGATCACTTTGATAGTCGTATAAACGGGGACGGCAAGAATCATCCCTCCAATATCAAACAATAAGCCGCC
>JBGSXJ010000010.1:0-3471 GCA_041751535.1 Aquaticitalea sp. | reverse complement strand
TATTTTTGATGAGGAAAACGAACCGATCTTTGAACTTGCCAGCAAATACAATTTAGCCGTTGAAATCCATCCATACGATGGGGAAAAATTTATTAAGCTCGAAAACACTTCATGGCGATTTCACTTGATATGGATGTTGGCCCAATGTGCCGATGCCTATCATTTTTTAACCTTAAATGGCTATCAAGATAAATATCCTAATATGCGTACTTGTTTTGCCCATGGCGGACAATTGGCACAAATAAACCTCGGACGACGCATTCAGGGATTTGATGGCCGACCAGATTTATTTGAAGGAAAACATCATCCCCGAAGAGCTGTTGGTCATAAGAATATTTTCTTTGATACCTTGGTGCACGACACGGGTTCATTATCACTTCTCATTAAAAATCAAACTTGCAAACAGGTCATAATGGGATTGGACGATCCATATCCGTTGGGTGAAATGGAAAGTGAACAACAATCATCATATCCAGGAAAGATTCTAGATTTGGCTATGGATCGCAATATTATAACAGAAGATGAACGTAATGCCATTTGGGAAGACAATGTCATACAGTGGTTGTGTGGCGATGATGCGGCTGCGAAACAAAAATTAATAAAAAGAATCTCGGGATAATTTACATCATATCTCTATGACCGAAGTTGAGAGATATTGTGTTGTTCTTATTTTTAAAGTCCCTACTATGCTCAAACAGACTATAAATAATGAATTTTTTACCTGAAGCAATAGAAGCTTACGTTGTCAACCATTCTGAAGACGAACCAGAATTGTTGCAACAACTCACGCGAGAAACTCATCAAAAAATACTGCAACCTCGCATGTTGAGCGGTCATTACCAAGGTCGGGTTTTAAGTATGATTTCAAAGTTGATGAATCCCAAACACATTTTGGAAATTGGAACTTATACAGGCTATTCGGCGCTGTGTTTAGCTGAAGGATTGCAAAAAGACGGTGAACTTCACACCATTGATGTCAATGAAGAATTGATGGATTTTCAGCGGAACTATTTTGATAAAAGCAATTATGGCGACCAGATTCATCAGCACTTGGGAAATGCATTAGACATCATTCCAAAATTGGAACACACCTTCGATTTGGTATTTATAGACGCCGATAAAGAGAATTATGTCAATTATTTTCATCTCATAATAGACAGATTGAATTCTGGTGGCATTATATTAAGTGATAATGTGCTTTGGAGTGGTAAAGTGATTGAGCCGCTTGAAGAAAAAGACATTGCAACCAAAGGCATTATACAGTACAATCAATTGCTTAAAGAAGATGAACGCGTGGAAACAGTCGTTCTTCCCATTCGTGATGGGCTAACAATAAGCCGAAAATTATAGATTCATTTTAAATCAAACTGATTTTATTTCATAAGTTCCTCAAACAAATATTTTGTCGTTACATCTATTAATCGTAATATTGCAATGTATAAATAAATAAACTATGGGACTAGCTAAAACAGAAATGTTTACCGACCAGCAAAACGAAATTGCTTTGTTCGCAAAAGCCTTTGGACATCCTGCAAGAGTGGCCATACTTCAACATTTATTTAATATCAATTCTTGTGTTTGCGGCGATTTGGTCAACGAAATAGGATTGGCTCAACCTACCATTTCACAGCATTTAAAAGAACTAAAACATTTAGGCTTAATCAAAGGTAATGTGGAAGGTACCAGTGTTTGCTATTGCATTGATACCAAAAATTGGTCGCAAATGAAACAAATCATGTCACTTTTTTTAGATCAAGACATTGAGAAACAGGACGGCTGTTGCTAACCTTTGGCATCTTAAAATTAATTCAACAAAAAAACATATCAATATGAAATCGCCATTAACAATTTTGCAAACGAACACCAAGAAAATCATAGCGATACCATATGACCGACAAAACCAATAAATATCTACATATGAAACTTTCAGAAATAAAAACACAACTAGCGCGCTTGAAAACCATAGCTTTTCAGTTGCCAAATGGAGAATTGGTACCCAATCACTTTCACGTATCCGAAGTGGGAAAAATAACCAAACATTTTATTGACTGTGGAGGTACCGTACGGAACGAAGAAGTGGTGAATTTCCAACTTTGGAATGCCAATGATTATGATCACCGACTCCATCCTGAAAAATTACTAAAAATCATCGAACTCTCCGAAAAAGTCTTGGGCATTGAAGATTTAGAGATTGAAGTTGAATATCAAGCCGAAACCATTGGAAAATTTGGATTGGATTTTGACGGAACCCATTTTTTGCTCACTTCAAAACAAACGGATTGTTTGGCAAAAGATAATTGTGGCATTCCGGCCGAAAAACCAAAACTGAAGCTTTCAGAAATGCAAACTGCATCAGCAAGTTGCACTCCGGGCGGTGGATGCTGCTAAATATTTATAAAAATCACATCAATATATTATGGCTTTATTTAAAACTATTGAAACCGAAATTGAAGCATTTAACATTGAAACCATTTCCGTGGAGCGAAGAGAATCCTTGCAACCTCTCATAGACTACATAAAAAACAAGTTGGAAAGCAAATCAGATATCAGAATTAACTTTATCTGTACCCACAATTCTAGACGGAGCCATCTATCACAAGTTTGGGCACAAGCATTGGCTTATCATTTTAATGTTGATAATGTTCATTGTTATTCAGGTGGAACCGAAGCTACGGCGTTGTTTCCAATGGTTGCAGACACTTTAAGGAATGTTGGTTTTGAAATTCAAACTATTTCGAATGGGGAAAATCCTGTCTATAATATTAAATATGCAGATAATGAACCTCCTATGATTGGTTTTTCAAAAAAGTTTGATGACGCATTCAATCCGAAATCTGAATTTGCAGCTATTATGACTTGTTCGCAGGCCGATAGTGGTTGCCCATTCATTCCTGGTGCAGAACAACGGATTCCGATTACTTATGAAGATCCAAAGGTATTCGACAATACTCCGCAACAGTCGGAAAAATACCAAGAACGAAGTCTGCAAATCGCAACGGAATTATTTTATGTGTTCTCACAATTCAAATCCTAAAAATGGCCGCTGCAAAAAAATTAAATTTTCTAGATAGTTATCTTACCCTGTGGATTTTTATCGCAATGGGGATTGGTGTTGGGCTAGGGTATTTTGTGCCTTCATTTCCAGACATCATCAACTCCTTTAATCGTGGAACTACAAACATTCCTATTGCCATTGGATTGATTTTAATGATGTATCCACCATTGGCCAAGGTGAATTATGCTTTGTTACCAAAAGTGTTTCGAAACACCAAAATTCTTTCCATATCACTTATATTAAATTGGATTATTGGTCCAGTATTAATGTTTGTATTGGCAATTACTTTTTTAAGGGAGTATCCAGAATATATGGTGGGACTGATTTTAATTGGTTTGGCACGATGTATCGCCATGGTACTTGTTTGGAATGACCTTGCAGAAGGAAGCAGCGAGTATGGTGCAGGTCTTGTGGCC
>JBGSXJ010000009.1:0-4371 GCA_041751535.1 Aquaticitalea sp. | reverse complement strand
TTGGAAGGTTGAATGTCCGCATGGACCTCATCAATGGAAGAGGCCCTGAATTTTACTTCTCCCGGAGGATAGCCGTAATAGTGATGGAAACTGGTATTGAAATAGGTTGGGCTGCCAAAACCAACCCGATAGGCGATTTCGGATGCAGTGGCTACATTGTCCTGAAGCATCTCCATGGACTTCTGCAATCGGTATTCGCGGATATATTGGCTTGTCGATTTGTTTTTAATGGCATTGAGTTTTCGGTGCAATTGCGATCGGCTCAAGCCCAATCCGGCGGCCAGTTCTTCCACACCAAACTGTTCGTCTTCAAGATGGGTTTCTATGACTGCATCCAACTGCTTTATAAATGCTTGGTCCATTGAAGGTTGGTTAGCCATTTCTTTAAGGTGTAAGCTAGGTAAAATCAATTGGTATATCGTATAACTAAAATAAGGAATTTTTAAATGCCAACAACTTTATTAATTTATGCGCTCCATAATCATCAAATTTTTAGAGACCTTAAAACCGAAAGTTTAATAATGACCTTTGATTTCATTGGGGAGTTGATGAAATTTTAGACGATGTTCGGCAATTGATAAATCTTAATTACTGATAAAAAGACATAAATAATTTACAAATAGAATAATTTATTTGTCTATATGTAAAGTTTTCTTTACTTTTGATGTATCAATTTTAAATCGAACAGTCATGAAAACAAATTATTTATTATCACACAAGTATAAAACCACTGGTTGGATACTTTTTATTATCGGCTTGATTTCTGGGATTTTTATGGTCTTCTCAGGATTTGAGAGTGATCTATTAAACACAAAAGTCTTATCCATTTTCAACTATGGCATCTTAAACAATGAAGAAGTCAAATTCTTTAAAATTATTGATAACAGCATTGTTGATGAAATCACTGCGTTGTTTATAATTATCGGTGGATTAATTGTAGGGTTCAGCAAAGAAAAAATTGAAGATGAATTTATTTACAAATTGCGCACAGATTCTTTGGTGTGGGCAATCATTTTCAATTACCTTGTTTTGATTTTTACGATTATATTCATTTATGATATGACTTTTTTGAATATTATGATTTTCAACATGTTTACTCCTTTGGTATTTTTTGTCTTTCGATTTAATTTTCTTAAACATAAAGCACAAAATCATGACGAATAATTTAAAAGTAGAGCGCGCCATTCATGATTTGACACAAGCTGATTTAGCAGATAAAATTGGGGTCAGTAGGCAATCAATTAATGCCATGGAAAAAAACAAATATGTTCCATCAACAGTTTTAGCACTAAAAATTGCCAAGTTATTTGATAAACCCGTGGAAGCTATATTCTCTCTAGATGAAAATGACTAAATTAAAAACCTCGAAGCACTTGTTACTTCGAGGTTTTTAAAATGTTATAGAAAGCCAATTACATCGCTCCCCACTCTTTCAAGGAGTCTTTATTCATTTTAACGTAATCTGCATTTCCGGCAGCTTCTGCTGCAGCCAAGGATTTTTTGGCGATTTCAATCGCACCTTTTTTATCTCCAGCTTTCGCATAAATGAGCGATTGCTGTCTCAATTGCCAAAACGCTGGTTTATCAGACATGCTCATGGCTTTGTCAATCCAAGTCTTTGCCTGATTGATATCTTTTCCTTCTTGCATGTAGTAAGAGGCCGCAGCATAATAATCACCAGCTCCTGGACCTTTCATCATTTTGTCAATTGCAGCCGACACTGCCTTATCTGTTGGCACTTCAATTTTCACACCAACATATACATTAGACCATAATATTCCCAATACAGCCGAATTGCTGGTTAAATCATCAAAAGTCATCGTAAACGTTTCTATTTGCATTGGCATAGGATACACTTCAGCATTGACCTTGGCAGCTACTTTGCTTTCATCCCATGGTTGAGGTACGCCTCCACCATCAGCGTCTGTGTAGAAGTATACATCCCAAGATTTTTCGTTTGGTTTGGTCAAAATCGCATAACTACCGGCTTTTAAAGTACTCCCACCTACCATCACATCATTACTAAACGTGATTTTGGTTCTCCCGTTTGCGCCAGTTCGCCATAGTTTGTCATAAGGCACCAAATCTCCAAATATAGTTCTCCCTCTCATATTTGGACGGGAATATTCTACGGTCACATCTGTCAGGCCGACTACTTGCTCCATTTTTGCAAGTGGACTTGGTTGGGGTGTTTGTATCTGTGCGTTCACAGAAAAAGTCATTGCTAAAATAGCAAGACAATGCATAATTTTTTTCATAATAATTGATGTTTAGGTTGTTAAATGTCGACTCTAAATTTACGCATTATAAAAACCTTAAATGTTAACGAAATCTTAAATAAACATTCCGAAGCGTCATTGCTAAAACAAAGTAAGTATTTATAAAACGAAGCAAAAAAATCATGAAAAAAAGCCAATGTTAATTTTTGTTTAATTAAAATTAAAAAACATTAAACATGTTGTACCTTTACACTATAAATTTTAAGTCATGGCAAAAAAGAAAACAGTTTCAGAAAACGACATCATCTCCTATTATATGGATTATGTTTTAGAACACAGCGAGCAACCGAAATCTGTGTATATGTTTGCAAAATCAAACAATTTTGAGGAGTCGAAGTTTTACGAATATTTTGGTTCATTTGAAGCCGTTGAGAAACATGTCTTCAAAGTGTTTTTTGACAATACCATTGCAATGTTGCACAAAAGTGAAGAGTACCAAATGTTTGATGCTCGTAATAAGCTCTTAAGTTTCTATTTCACTTTCTTCGAAAATTTGACAGCAAATAGAAGTTATGTGATTTACTCCTTACACCAACATAAAAATGGGATGAAAGGTTTGGCACTGCTGTCTGAATTGAAAAAGAGTTTTACATCTTATGTAGACGATTTGGATATTGAAACACTAGATATCAAACAGGAACAGATCGATAAACTACAACGTCGCGCACTAAAAGAATCCGCGTGGTTTCAATTATTGCTGACCATGAAATTCTGGATGGACGATACCTCGCCATCTTTTGAAAAAACAGATATTTTTATCGAAAAATCCGTCAATACTAGTTTTGACGTCCTAAACATTGCCCCATTAAAAAGTGTCATTGACTTTGGAAAATTCATTTTCAGGGAACGAATGCACATGAACTAAATTCCCTAAATGAAAACAATTGACAGTATTCCAGTATCAAAAATACACCGTGCCTCCAAATTAGTTTCCACTGGTGCAAAAATCGGCGTTAACTATCTCAAATATTACGGCGATAAGTTGACCCAAACCGAAGACATCGCTCGTGGCAAACTCAATGAAAACAACGCAGAAGACATTTACGACAGCCTGAAACAACTCAAAGGCAGTGCTCTCAAAGTTGCACAAATGTTGAGCATGGAAAAAAGCATTATGCCACAAGCCTATGTTGAGAAATTTTCTTTGGCCCAGTTTTCCGTACCACCATTATCGCCACCCTTGGTGCTAAAAACCTTTAAAAACTATTTTGGCAAACTGCCAAACGAACTATATGATTCCTTCAACTCAACTTCAGTAAACGCTGCCAGCATTGGTCAAGTCCATGTGGCAGAAAAAAATGGGAAAAAACTTGCTGTGAAAATCCAATACCCTGGAGTTGCCCAAAGTATCGCGTCCGATTTGGCCCTTGTGAAGCCTATTGCCATGAAAATGTTCAATATCAAAGGGAAAGATTCAGACAAATATTTTAGGGAAGTTGAAGGAAAACTTACTGAAGAAACAAATTACATCTTGGAAGTAGCGCAAAGCAAAGAAATTTCCAAAGCTTGTGCTCACATCCCTAATCTTTTGTTTCCTGAATATTACGAGGAGTTGTCCACAGATCGCATCATTACCATGGACTACATGGAAGGCGAACACCTGTCGGAATTCACTGCCTACAATACTGACCAGGAACGTGCCAATCAGTTGGGTCAAGCACTTTGGGATTTTTACATGTACCAAATTCACAACTTGAAAAAAGTACATGCCGATCCGCATCCTGGTAACTTTTTGATCTCAAAGGAAGGACAACTCATCGCCTTGGATTTTGGATGTATGAAAATCATTCCAGATGAATTTTATGTGCCTTATTTTGAATTGGCAAAACCGGAGAACATTACAAATCATGAGTTCTTTATTTCTAAATTGTATCAGTTGGAAATTCTGCGTGAAGATGATTCCAAAGAAGAGGCTGCGTTCTTTACGGAATTGTTCCATGAATTGTTGAGTTTGTTCACACAACCATTTCATGTGGAAACCTTTGATTTTTCAGACAGTGAATTCTTCGGAAAAATTACCGAATTGGGTCAGCGTTATTCCAAAAGTACTGAACTCCGAAAAATGAATGGCAACAGAGGTTCCAAGCATTTT
>JBGSXJ010000008.1:0-1872 GCA_041751535.1 Aquaticitalea sp. | reverse complement strand
ATATTAAAAAACGATTATAAAGACACCTTATTTGACCGATTTTATATTTGCGGGCCAGAACCCATGATCCATACAGTAAAAGATGTGTTACTGGAATACGGCATCAAGGAATCACAGATTTTGTTTGAACTGTTTACGGTCACGGCGCCAGCCCAACCAATCGATGACACCCTTATTGACGGAAAGACCAAAGTGACAATTTTGCTAGATGACGAGGAAAGCAGTTTTGTAATGGAGCAGAAAAAATCCATTTTAGAAGCGGCATTGGCTGAAAATATTGATGCACCTTATTCTTGCCAAGGAGGCATTTGCAGTAGTTGTTTGGCACGATTGGTTGAAGGTACTGCAACAATGCGTCAAAATAATATTCTTACCGATAGTGAGGTTGAAGAAGGATTGATTCTTACTTGTCAGGCCCATCCAACATCTTCCGTTATTCGTGTGGATTATGATGATATTTAAGAGACGCTAGATTCTAGACCGCTTCGCTATTAGAGGTTAGACTTAATTCTATTTAAAGTATAGACTCAATTTTCTTGATAATCTCTTGCGGAACAATAGACTTCATACAGTCTTTATAGCTTTCTGGGAATTTGTTTCCATATATTGAAGTAGGAATTTCAGGATAGATATTTCTATTGGCCATAAGCGCATTTTCCCTTGGTTGATTAAAAGGATAAAAACCCGCATAAGGATGCGTTACGCCCCAAAGGGTCACCACTTTTATTCCCATCATGGCAGCAAGGTGCGCATTTCCAGAATCCATGGAAAGCATCAGGTCGAGATTCGAAATGAGATCCAATTCCTCATCCATTGTCAACATTCCCGCAATATTAACGGTGTTTTTAAATTTGCGCTCCATAGCGTTTAATGTTTCAATTTCCATTTCTCCGCCACCAAATAAAATCAGTTTGTGCTCTTTGGAAAGCGCTTCAATCACTTCTTCCATCAATTCCAAAGGATACATTTTACCTTCATGCGCTGCAAATGGCGCTATGCCTATCCATTTGAAAGCTCTGTTGTCATGGGTAAGTGATAGTGTTTTCTGATTGAGTTCCTTTCTTTCTGGAAACCTCGGGCTGGAAAGATTTATTGGAAAACCAAGTCTATCAAAAACATCAACGTACCGCTGAAATGTTGTTTTAAGTTGTTTGAAATTTTCACCAGAAACCAATCCCTTTTTTTGGTCGCGTCCTTTATCAATTTGAACAACCTCAATTCCGATGGAAAAGAATTTTAAAATTTTAGTTCGTAAGACATTATGAAGGTCTGCACAGGCATGGATGTGACGTTGTTTTAATTCTCTTGATAATTTATAGAGTCCCCAAATGCCTTTATGCCTACCATTTAAATCCGCAGAAAAAACTTCAACATTCTTTATATCCCTGAAGAAGGGCTTGAAAAATTCCCGAGTAAGGACCGTCAGTTTTACATCTGGATATTGTTCCGTGAAAGCCCTTAAAACTGGAACTGTCATCGCAACATCTCCCATTGCGGAAAGGCGGATGACCAGTATATGATTTGGTTGTTTTGACATTTAGGTACTAAAATGAGATTAATGCCATTTGCAGAAATTATTTCTGCCCGCGCAATACAGGATTCAGCTCCTCATCATTATACATTTTCATCTGCTTGTACACCTTCATGTATTTATCGCCATTTTTAATGTCCTCTAACAAATCATCAATGGCTGTACTCAAATCTTGTCGTTGTTCGAGTAATATATTGAGTTTTGTCTGACAGCTATGTTTATGTGCATCAGATGCATCTGGTCGTTGCACTTCCTCGTTCATGTGATAAATTTTCAATGCTAAAATAGAAAGCCTATCGATTGCCCAAGCAGGACTTTCGGAATTGATTTTGGCATGTTTT
>JBGSXJ010000007.1:0-6702 GCA_041751535.1 Aquaticitalea sp. | reverse complement strand
AATTTCCAGACATCATAATTTTTAAAGTCTCTCATGCATATAGCTTAAGGCTCACAGCAATTATATGATCGCAAGAATATCACTCTCTCGCATGATCAAATAATCTTTGCCTTCGAGTTTCAATTCCGTTCCGGAATATTTACCGTAAAGCACGGTTTCTCCGACTTTTAATGTTATTGGATTCTTTTTTGTGCCTTTTCCGACGGCAACGACTTTACCTTTTTGTGGTTTCTCTTTGGCATTGTCTGGAATGATAATTCCTGATGCTGTTTTTGTTTCAGCCTCAACAGGTTCAATAAGAACCCTATCTGCTAATGGTTTAATGTTTAAGCCCATAGTTATATATTGATTAATTAAAATGTTATTTACTGTCATTAACTTGTCTAAAATTATGCCAAGCAAAGCTGACTGACAAAGTTGCAGTAACAAAAAATGCCAACGTTTATAGTTGGCATTTTTTGTATAATGAAAGGGTATGAATTAATTCCCTGTGGTATCCGTTGGTGTTGTGTTGTTATTTGTTGCAGGAGCAGATACTGGCACTGGAACTGAAGTTTCGCTTGTGTCCAAAGCTTTAGATTCTACGGTGCCGGCTGTGTTGATAGCAACATTGGACAGTAAAATCAAGGCCAATAAAAGTGTTGCCAATGCCCAAGTACTCTTGTCCAAGAAGTCAGTTGTTTTTTTAACACCACCTAATTGCTGCGTACCGCCGCCACCAAATGAGGACGACAATCCGCCACCCTTTGGGTTTTGTACCATAATAACAACAACTAACAAAAAAGCTACAATAATGATTAGGACTAAAAATATTGAAAACGTACTCATTGATTTATAAATTATTTTTTTCTTGTATTTGCTTTACCGCTTTAATTTGGTCTGCAAAGAAACCACTTTTTTCTGGATATTTCAAACTTAAAATTTTATATGATTGAATTGCCTTATCATAATTTTTTTGTTCCAAATAAATGCGTGCCAAAGTTTCGGTCATTAGTCCGTCATGCTGCACTGTTTGGGCCTTTGCGATGTTATGTGTGGGTGTTTCACGGGTAGGGACAATCTTTGGATTGTTCTCCAAAAACCGATCAATCAACTCATATTTTTTATCTATTTTTTCTTCACTTCCAACTTTTTCTGCGCTTTGTTCATCTTCTTGCTCCCTAATAATAGGTTTGAAACTGGTGATTTTTAACCATTCTGAAAACGAATGTGTTTCCGATTTGTGGAACTCCAATGGCTTGCCAATATTGAGAGTTTCTTCTGGTGTTTCTTCTTTAGTTTCAGGTTCACCTTCTATGGAATAATTACTGATATTGCCAATCGTAACTCTTTTTTCAAACAAATCAGGATTGAGAACACCTTCAGTAGATTTAATCTGTTCCTTTAAGGCTTCATCGATGGTGACGCTTTTTTGAACTGAAATATCATCAATCCCATTGACGAAAATATCTTTGAGATGTTCAGAATTTTGTTTGATACGTTTTGAAATTTCATTCTGATTAAATTCTTCTGAAGTAATATAATCAAACAAAATACTTCTATCAGTAGTGTAAGCTGCCGTGATTTTTAATTCTTGATTGTACTTAAAACTGTCCGTATTTTTAAGACCTTTTAAATACAAAGCACGGGCGGGTTGAAAATAAGGATATTGAGAAATCACAGAATGTATCAAAAGCGTTTGCTCCGCAGTGATATTTTGCGGATTCAAAAGTAATGATGTGAATTCTTCTGTGGACATTTTTTTGAGTTTATGTGTTTAAGGGTTAATAAATCATACAATAAATCAAAATCTGCAATAAACAATCTTCAATCAAAAATCTTCTACCATTTGGCCAAAGTCGCGTTGAATATATCTTGTGTGATACGTTCAAAAATTTCAGCAATGGCGGTGTCCTTTTGGCTTCCGACCAACTGTGCGCTACCTGCATAATCATAAAAGAAGGAAAACCGTTGCTCCAGTTCAGCATCCTCGTTATTTTTATCAAAAAAACGAACGTTGACGCTAATGCTCAATCTATTTTGTGCTGCTCTATTGTCGGCTGTGGCTGTGGTTGGTGAAATCCGATATTCAGTAATTTCACCTTCGTAGGTTAAATCCCCTCCCGATTTTACAAGGTCCAAACCTGTCTGGTTGAGAATGAGGTCTTGTAAAGCTAAAGTAAAATCACGCTCTAAACCTGGTTCAATAAGTGGCGCATTATTTTGAAAATAATTGACCTGAAAGGTTTTGGTCGCCGCTGGAATTGATGCGCCTGTAAACGAATATTTCCAACATCCAACAAGGGTTATTGTAAGAATCGCAAACATTATAATCTTGAAATATTTCACGTGTATCTTTTATTGAATAACGACAAGTTATAAATCGTATTGTTTAATTTTTCTGTATAATGTACGTTCGCTAATGCCCAATTCTGCTGCTGCCAATTTTCGTTTGCCTTGATGACGCTCCAATGATTTTTTGATCAGTTCCAATTCCTTGTCATGTAAAGATAAGGTTTCTTCTTCCTCAATTTCTTCAGCAAAGTAATATTTATCTTTGGTATTTTCAGAAACTGTGTCTTTCATTTCAGAATTAAAATGATCTGATCGCTCTGCAATTGATAAAACTTCTGTGTCTTCTGTTGCTTCTTCAAAATCGGTGTCATCTTCTTCACCATATATTTTTTGTATCAAGCTTTCATTCTTTTTTTGAACATCGCTGGCGTTCCCACTTTTCATTAATTCCATGGTCAACTTTTTGAGGTCGTTCAAATCGCTTTTCATGTCAAAAAGCACTTTGTAAAGAATCTCACGTTCACTGCTAAAATCACTTTCCGCTTTAGAGCGCTGCACAACTGCTGGCAATTGGCTTCCGTGGTTTGGCAAATAGCTTCTCAAGGTATTGGCACTGATGGTTCTGTTCTGTTCCAACACCGAAATTTGTTCAGCTGCATTTCGAAGTTGACGAATGTTGCCATTCCATCTATTTTTCAACAAAACTTCTACAGCTTCGTCTGTTAGTTTTATGGTTGGCATTTTATATTTGATGGCGAAATCGCTGGCAAATTTTCTAAACAGCAAATGAATATCGTCCTTTCGTTCTCGCAACGGCGGAATATTAATGTCAACAGTGCTTAAACGGTAGAATAAATCTTCCCTGAACCGTTCTCTTTTGATGGCCTCAAACATTTCAACATTGGTAGCTGCCACAATACGAACATTGGTTTTTTGAACTTTGCTGGAGCCGACTTTTATGAATTCGCCATTTTCCAAAACACGAAGCAATCGCACTTGAGTGGTTAATGGCAGTTCGCCAACTTCATCGAGAAAAATGGTGCCTCCATCAGCCACTTCAAAATAGCCTTCCCGGGTTTGGCTTGCGCCTGTAAATGAGCCTTTCTCATGACCGAACAATTCGCTATCGATCGTACCTTCTGGGATGGCGCCACAATTGACAGCAATATATTTGCCGTGTTTGCGATGCGACAATTGATGAATGATTTTCGGAATACTTTCTTTGCCAACGCCACTTTCACCAGTAACCAATACCGAAATATCGGTAGGTGCTACCTGAATCGCTTTTTCGATGGCACGATTAAGTTTTGGATCGTTACCAATAATTCCAAATCGTTGTTTTATGGCTTGAATTGATTCCATTGCTATATCCTGCAAAGGCAGGAACCTTATTATATTAGTTTACAAACTGAAATGTTTCCTGTTGCGCAAGTGAAACATCATCCCCAAAATCATAATTTGCACTTCTGCTGGTAATTCTATTTCCGGAATCATACGCAACAGTAAAATTAAAAGAACCTTCTGGTGTCGTTATGCCAGTCCAATTATTGGTACTTGCAAAGTGTGCCATGGGAGCGCCAACTTCATCAGAATAATCATCATTTAAAAATGATAATAAATATTGATCGCTAAAGGCTTCTTTCAACGGATTGTCATTGGTATCAAATACAAAAGTAGAAGTAGTCGCATCTTCACCAGTAATCACTGATGAAATACAATTGCCTTGACCGTCGTAATCCAAAACCTCTGTTTTAATTGACGTTGTGCCATCAAACGATTGTTTCTTTATAAGTTGATTGCTTGCATTTAACGTAAAAATCGTTGAAATGGTTGAGCCATTTTGAGTTCTTGTGATAGTATTTCCAGAGTAAACAAAGTCATAGGTGTAATCGTCTTCATCATCTCCAACATAATTATAGACAATTTGTGAAATGTTATTGCCATTGTATGTCACAGTTGTTTCATTTGTTATCACTCCAGAAGACGTGCTTGTATATCCAGTAATTTGATTGGAACTGTTACGGGAAAAAGTAATGTTTTCAGTCGAAGTCGCTCCAAAAAAAGTAGATTGGACGGTTGAAGTCAACACACGATTGTTAGCATTGAAAAGAAAATCAGAATTGACGACTATTGTGCCAAATAATGGAACTGTTGAATTGACATCCAAGCTATATCCGTTTAAAGCCAAAGGGTAATTGTTGGTGTTGCCATTTCCATTGCCATTTCCATTTGGATTATTGCCTTGAATTCCGGGACCCAATGGCTCGGTATCGCAAGCTATAAATGCTGTAACTGACAGTAGAATTAGGAGTACTTTTTTCATGTATTATTTTAATTATTGGTTGATAAGCCAACGGCCTCACCAATCAGTGTGGCAGTTGTGCAGTCTTTTATGGTAACGTTGACAAAATCACCAATTTTATAATGCTCTTTTGGAAATACCACAACTGTACTTTGAGCATTTCGTCCAGACCAATCTTTATCAGATTTTTTAGAGGATTTTTCGACAAGGACCTCTACGGTTTTTCCCAAGAATTGTTGGGTTCGATAATAGCTGTGTTGTTGTTGCAAATCGACAATTTCTTGCAATCTTCTTTTTTTGACTTCTTCAGGTATGTCATCTTCAAGTTTGCGTTCAGCCATCGTTCCCGGGCGTTCTGAATATGAAAACATATACCCAAAATCATATTTTACATAGTCCATTAAACTCATTGTATCGTGATGATCTTGTTCGGTTTCTGTTGGAAATCCTGTAATCATATCTTGTGAAATAGCACACTCAGGAAGAATTGACCTGATATCATCGATCAATTGAAAATAGTCTTCACGTGTGTGCTGACGATTCATGGCTTTTAGGATGCGATTGCTTCCACTTTGCACTGGCAAATGAATATAATTGCAGATATTATCAAATTTAGCCATGGTTCGCACCACATCCAATGTCATATCCTGCGGATTGGAGGTCGAAAACCGGATTCGCATTTTAGGTTGTGCAGTGGCACAGAGTTCCAGCAATTGTGAAAAATTTACGGATGTTGCTCTTTGCATCTCACTGGCCTTCTCAAAATCTTTTTTCAGTCCGCCACCATACCATAAATAACTGTCTACGTTCTGACCAAGCAAGGTAATTTCCTTGAATCCGTTATTCCATAGATCATTGACTTCTTCGATAATACTTTGGGGATCACGACTTCGCTCGCGTCCACGCGTGAATGGTACCACGCAGAAGGTACACATATTGTCGCAGCCTCTTGTTATGGATACAAATGCCGTAACACCATTGCTATTTAATCTTACTGGAGAGATATCCCCATAAGTTTCGTCTTTTGAAAGTATAACGTTGATGGCATCACGACCATCCTCGACTTCAGCAATGAGATTTGGTAAATCTTTATAAGCGTCAGGACCTACTACGAGATCCACAATTTTTTCCTCTTCAAGAAATTTGTTTTTCAGTCGTTCTGCCATACAGCCCAAAACCCCAACTTTCATTTTCGGGTTGATTTTTTTGACCGCATTATATTTTTCAAGTCGTTTCCGAACGGTTTGTTCAGCCTTATCACGAATGGAGCAGGTGTTGACCAACACTAAATCGGCATCTTCAAGTTTAGTGGTGGTATTAAAACCTTCCTTTGCCAAAATAGAAGCCACAATTTCACTATCGCTAAAATTCATGGCACAACCGAAACTTTCAATAAAAAGCTTTCGCGTATTGCCCTTTTTCTGCTCTAGAATGAGGCTTTCGCCCTGTTTGGATTCATCAATGACTTTCTCCATTTATATATGAAAGTTTTTTTAATCAATTAAGTCCGCAAAGATAGGATTATTTGGGAATTCTGACAAAGTGACAGTAGTTAATTTTGTTTGAACTATTCAAAAACTATTTGTTTCTTTGAGGTTAACCAACTACAACTTTACATTATGACACTTCAAGAAATACACACAAAAATTGCCAACGCAAAAGAATTGGACTTTGGTACAGTCTTAAATGACTGTCTTGAGCTCTACAAAAAATTCTGGGTACAAGGCTTATTGACCATATTGATTATTGCGATTTTAACGATTCCTGTAGCGCTGATTTCGCAATTTCTTTTAGGAATATTTGGGCTCATAACTCCAAATGAATTCAACTTTAGAGATTTTGATATTGATAGCTTTTCGAATTTTTATGGTTTTAATTTGTTTTATAATCTTCCCTTTACAATCATTTCAACGTCCATACAGATAGGAGTTTTAGCAGGGTTTTACAGAATAATCAAATTGAAAGATATTGACAACCTTACAAAAGAGGACTATTTTTATTTCTTTAAACAAGAATATCTTGGTAAAATAGTGCTGTTGGCGGTAGTATATTCTGCGATAAGCGTCGTAGCGCAATTGCTTTGTTTTATACCTTTTATATATGCAATTGTTCCATTGATGTATTTC
>JBGSXJ010000006.1:0-6488 GCA_041751535.1 Aquaticitalea sp. | reverse complement strand
TAAAATAAAGGCCAATAGTCCGGCCATAACGATATATAGGATTTGCATCTTTTTTTGTTGGGCAATTTTTTCGTCCTGATAAAAAATGGTGGCATTTTTTTGACCCGTTTCGTATTTGGATAGGGCTTCCGATTCCAAACCCCTTATTGCATTTTCCTTTAAATCAATATAGGCATCGACATATCGTTTATGGTAATACATCGCCAATTTATAATCGCCAAGGGATTCATAAATAGTCGAAACATGCATGTAATTCTCCCAGAGATTTCTAATTCTACCGGTTTTTTGCATGATGTCAATAGCTTCTAGATTGTAAGGCAAAGCGTCTTTATATTTGCCTTGCATCAAATATACATGGCCAATATTTGCCAAGGATGGAATTAAGTAACGTTGCAAACCAAGTTTTTTTGAATTGTCGAAATTGGCCTGATAATCAGCGATGGCTTCGTCATAATTATCCATGTATTTGTAAATGTTCCCTCGCCAATTGATGGATGCCATCATAGGTATTCCAAATTCACCCAAACTTTTATATATATCGATGGATTTATTGATGGATGTCAAAGCTTCATTGAGGTTGACGCCTGAAAACAATTGACTGTTGGCTTTATACCGATAAGAGAGTGCCAAATCTTCCTTGTGGCCCAAGCGTTCTTGGATGGCTATGGCTTTATCGCAATATTCCACACCTCGTGCGTAGTTGCTTTCATAGTATAATAAATCGCCAATATGAGAATAGCACTTTGCGATGCCTTTTTGGTTTTTTGTTTTTTCGAAAAGGTCCAAGGCGATATATGCATGTTCGGTTGCCTTATCATACTCGGCTTTTAAGGTATAAAATGCCTTGAGCTCTAAATGGGTTTCTGCCAGCGCATCGTCGTTTTTTTCATTGGCATACAAATCCTTGACCTGATTAAGGTAAAATAAAGTAGAATCTAATTTGGAGTATTCCCTATGATAAACAGCAAGAAAATAGTAGGATTTTGCAAGCGCAACTTGATTTTTGTTCTTTTTGGAAAGTTGAATTGCCTTTCTAGAATTTTCACCAAGCATCGTGGAATCTTGAGAAGCACTTACATGTTTTTCCAACCAATTGACAATGGAATCTAATCCAGCGGTATCCGTGTTTTGGGCATAACAAAAATGCGCGCACAAAAGTAGAATAAAAAAAATGGTTAGTCGATGTGTCATAAGTCTTCAGCGGTGTGGTTAAAAGACTTAGGGTGTGATAAATATAGTGTTTTTTTCTTACATGCTTAAAAACTTATCCTGCCAAATTAAAACCTCGAAGATCGAAAGTTGTTTCAATGCGTAAAATGCAATATCGAGATAGACTTTGAGATTTGCCAGCCAAAAAGTCTAGGTGTTGCTGATACCATAGAATATTCGTAATTTACTTTTAAGGTTTAATGGAATGTTTTGAATCTTTAAATTTAGGAAGTAACTTTATGAAAATCAAAATTCAGAATGCATTAATATTACAATTGTTCTTCATCTATAATAGGGTCCTCTTTACCATATTCCTTACGATAAATTCGAACCAGTGCCATAAAAAGGCTGATTAACAAAGGCCCAAATATCAAACCGATAAACCCAAAAAGGGGAACGCCTACAATAACTCCAATTAAGGTTACCAAAGGATGCACATCGTCCAATTTTTTCAAAACATACAATCGGATGATGTTGTCAGTGGAGCCTACGACTATAAATCCATAAAGCAATATACCCCAAGCTTGAAAATCATGACCATTCGATAAAGTTAGAATAAAAACCGGAAGGATTCCAATAAGGGTGCCAACAAACGGAATCATAGAGCCAATAGTAACGATTACAAACCAGAAAAAAGGATCGTCAATTCCAAAAATAAAAAATCCGATAAGGGCAATGATACCTTGCGCTACTGCCACAAGAGGAATTCCAAGTGCATTGGAGCGAACCATCATTTGAACTTCCTTACCGATTTCGTCAATATTTTCGCGGCTTAATGGTATGTATTCCTTCAAGGATTCCTTGAGCAACACACGGTTGGTAAGCATATAATAGAGCATAAAATACATCAATCCGATGGCAATAAAGGCATTGAATGTACCACCTACCAAACCTTGAAGATTTTCGGAAATCCAACTAGTGATGGCGCCTGTATCAATTTTTGAATTGATATCAAAACCAGCAAACTCTTCTACTCTCGTTGTTTGTTCCTTAAAGGCTTTAATGACTTCTTCACTATTATTTACAGCTTGTCCTATTTTGTTACCCAGCATCATTACGATGCCAGCTAAAGGAATGAGAATGACAATGAAAGAGAGCAACATTAAAAAAGATGCGGCTAAAGAAGGATTCCATTTCCTTTTACGCACCAATACGATCATCCACTTTCTTAACAAGATATAAAGAGTGACAGCTCCTAGAACGCCAGTAAGATATGGAACCAATTCCTTGAATATCATACTACCCATCAAGAGAATTAGCAGTATAATAAAAACTTGGCGAATGAGTTGTGGAGATATCGGTTTCATTTTTTTATTGATGATGTTGTCAAGATTATTGTTTGCTTTCGCGAAATAAAGATACACGAAGTTTTTAATATTTCACCATCACAAAAAACGCTATTCAACTAAACATTAACTCAAATCAATTTCAATTTGATTTTTGATGATATCATCAAAGGTTTCTCTCTTTCTTATTAAATGCGCTTCACCATTATGCCAAAGGACTTCAGCGGGTCGGTATCGAGAATTGTAGTTGCTGGACATTGTAAAGCAGTAGGCGCCAGCATTTTTAAAACAAAGAATATCGCCTTCAGTAATTTCATTGATTCGCCGGTTATTGGCAAATGTGTCAGTCTCGCAAATGTAACCGACTACCGAGTAAAATCGTTCGCGTCCTTTCGGATTGGAAATATTGATAATTTCATGTTGCGAGCCATACAGCATTGGTCGGATTAAATGATTAAAACCAGAATCTACTTGCGCAAAAACAGTGGAGGTTGTTTGTTTAACGACATTGACTTTTGTCAAGAAAAACCCAGCTTCACTCACCAAAAATTTTCCTGGCTCAAAGGCCAACGTTAATTCTTTGCCGTAAGCTTTACAGAACTTATTAAAGCGTTTTGATAGTTTTTCGCCTAATTCTTCTATGTTGGTTTCAATATCGCCTTCTTTATAAGGTACCTTAAAACCAGATCCGAAATCAATAAATTCCAAATCTTTAAAATGGGTGGCTGTATCAAACAAGATTTCACTGGCATATAAAAACACATCAATATCCAAAATATCACTTCCAGTATGCATGTGAATGCCGTTGATGTTCATCTTCGTATTTTCAACAATGCGAAACAAAAGAGGCAACTGATGGATGGAAATCCCAAATTTGCTGTCGATATGGCCAACCGAAATATTGGTATTGCCACCTGCCATCACATGCGGATTGATACGCACACAAACTGGCGTTTTTGGGTGACGTGTTCCGAATTGTTCCAAAATGGATAGGTTATCAATATTGATTTGGACCCCAAGTTCTGCGGCCAGTTCGATCTCTTCAAGCGACACGCCATTTGGGGTATAGATGATCTGGTCAGGAGAAAATCCAGCTGCCAAGCCCAATTTCACTTCTTGGATGGAAACTGTATCCAGCCCTGCACCCAAGGTGTTGAACAACTTTAAAACCGAAATATTGGATAAGGCCTTAACGGCATAATTGAGTTTCAAATGCTTCACCTTACTAAATGCCGATGTCAATCGTTTATACTGATTTGTGATTTTTTCGGAATCATAAACATAAACAGGACTTTCAAAGTCGCTGGCAATTTGTAATAAGGTGTTGTTTTCCATATGAATTAATTTTTAATTTAATCGACAAATTTAGAATTTGTGTTTGAGATTTCGTTAAAAAATTTCCTGTATTAACATATAAATAACCAATTCAAAAAAAGTTGACCATACTAAATAGGAAAAACGTTGCTTAAAACGGTTAGGTTGATTACTTTTGTGCTGCAATAATTTTAGATAATTCCGCCCGTTACTTTCGGTTATTGGAATTGAGACCTAGACAAAACAAGATGAATTTACACGAATATCAAGGAAAAGAGATTTTAAGCCACTTTGGCGTACGTATCCAACGAGGGTTGGTTGCTCAAAATGCAAGCGAGGCTGTTGCCGCTGCCAAACAGTTAACGTCAGAAACAGGAACTAGCTGGCATGTGATCAAAGCACAGATTCATGCAGGTGGACGCGGAAAAGGCGGTGGCGTCAAGTTGGCCAAAAACCTAAAGGAAGTTGAAGAAATTGCAGGAAAAATCATTGGGATGCAATTGATAACACCCCAAACTTCCAAAGAAGGAAAAAAGGTACACCAAGTTCTAGTTGCTGAAGATGTATATTATCCAGGTGCAAGTGAAACCAGCGAGTTCTACATGTCAGTGCTGTTGAACAGGGCTGTTGGTCGCAATATGATTATGTATTCTACTGAAGGTGGGATGGATATTGAAAAAGTTGCTGAAGAAACACCCCATTTGATATTTACCGAAGAAGTTGATCCTGCTGTTGGATTGATGCCGTTTCAGGCTAGACGAATTGCGTTTAATTTAGGATTGGAAGGCAATGCCTTTAAGGAGATGACAAAATTTGTAGCGGCCTTATATACTGCTTATGTGAAGTCTGATGCATCGTTATTTGAAATCAATCCGGTTTTAAAAACCAGTGACGATAAAATCATGGCAGTTGATGCCAAAGTTACTATTGATGACAATGCACTTTACCGCCATAAAGACTATATGGATTTGCGCGATATACGAGAAGAAAATCCTATTGAGGTAGAAGCAAAAGCTTTGGGTCTAAATTATGTAGATCTTGAAGGTAATGTTGGTTGTATGGTCAATGGTGCTGGATTAGCTATGGCGACCATGGATTTAATTAAGCAAGCCGGTGGCGAACCAGCAAACTTTTTGGATGTTGGAGGTACAGCGGATGCCGCTAGAGTAGAAGCAGCCTTTAAAATCATATTGAAAGATCCCGGCGTAAAAGCCATTCTTATAAATATTTTTGGTGGAATTGTACGTTGTGACCGAGTTGCACAAGGAGTGATAGACGCCTACAAGAACATGGGAACTATTAATGTTCCGATCATTGTGCGATTGCAAGGAACCAATGCTGATATTGCAAAAGAATTAATTGATAATTCTGGTCTGGATGTCATGAGTGCAACTGAATTTCAGGAAGCTGCGGACAAAGTGCAACAGGTTCTAGAACAATAAATTTTCTATATATAAATCAGAAGCCCTTGAATTTCAGGGGCTTTTTTTGTTTTTTAACGCAACCATTTATTGGTTTTTGCATCTATAGAGTAAAGGAATAACCTATCAAAAACATAGTATCATGAAAAATTCACTTTATTTAATTCTTCTAATAGCCCTATTTACTTTCTCTTGTTCAGAGGACAATGACGATAATTTAGTCAGTGAAAACAATGATAATAACGTGGCATTATTGAAAGTCGATTTTTTAACCCATACATTTGAAGGAGGACAGGAACTTACTTTTGAATCGACGACAGATTTCAATATTGTGTCAAATTATCAAGCACCTGGAGATTTTGGTTCCATAGAATTGGTGTATAATGAGTTGGAACAGCCTCTATTTAAAGGAACAATCATTTGGATGGGACTTGGTGAAAGATCTCTCCCAGAATCTTTACAAGGGATTGATAATTTTGAAACGCTGTCCGAACCTGTAGAGATGCCGTCTGTATCAATGTTTGCAAATGTAATGTATGATGAATTTGCCTTTTACCCTGAAGATTTGGATTATTCGCTGTTATGGGATTCTATAAAAAATTTAAAAATTGTGCAACAGTACAGACAGTATAATCCTAATGAAACGATAAAAATATTCCTATACACACCAAGTGTAGGTATTGGTAACCCTGAAGAATGGGACTATTATATAATCCTTAAAAATTAGAGGTGCAACCCACACTCCGTCTTCGGATTGTTATTCCAGCGTCCACTGCGGTCTTCTCCTGGAACGGTGCAATGAGAGCAACCTATTGAATTGTAACCTTTAGAAACCAAGGGATGAAAAGGCAATTGATGCTCTACAATATATTGGTCGCGCTGTTCTTTTGTGATGTCCAACAACGGATAAAATTTAAGGATTTCGCCACGCAATTCCAAGAAGCTACCGATAAAATGCAACAGGTTTTAAAACAATAAGCTTTCTATATATAAATCAAAAGCCCTTGAATTTCAGGGGCTTTTTTTGTGTATATAAATAAATTAATTTGTGAACTTACTGCGATGGAATTAAAACACCAATTGGAACACCAATTCTGCCGTTGTAATTGTTGAGCCTTGTTTGAACTCGGTGGTTTGGATGGCGGCTTGTACCTTTAAATTGTTCTTGTCAAAATACTTCGTGATTCCGAAAGTATAGCTATCTGATTCTTGCAATATTGAATTACTGTTTGCTGAAAATTCTGGTTTCGTGTTTTCA
>JBGSXJ010000005.1:0-2555 GCA_041751535.1 Aquaticitalea sp. | reverse complement strand
GCGGAAATGTAAATTATGTTTGTCAAGGTGAGGATGTAAGTGAAGAACAAGGCACTTGGATAGTAAATTCATCAAGAACCGATCTAGACTTATTGCTCAATCTAGATATTAGTCCTCTTCCAGTACCATTTAAGTTGGTTGGCTTATCGGAAACTTCTACCTCTTTTACTGGCAATGTTACTGATTTACCTATTCCAACATCATTATTTGATCAGAATGCAGATCCGACAGCAGTAACTCTCGTAAGCTTTAGCATTACATTTACCAAAGTTTAGTCAAAGCCGATTACTGGATTTTCCTGAATTATTTGCAAAAAATATATCGAAAGAAGGCTTTGAAGTTCAAGGCCTTCTTTTTTTGTGCTGTGTTTTATGGTCTTTGAAGATTTTACTTTTCTGACATCCATCTGTAAATTGCCTTCTGGATACATTAGACAATCCTGTAGATAAATAAATTTTACTGTCATCCGAGGAAAAAGTGGGAATTAAATTAAATTCTTTAAAAAGTACAATAGCGAGGTTTTGACACCTCGCTAAAGTTTATGATGTTTGAAGTCACAACAAATCTTACATCATGAACAAAAATACAAACCTTGCCGGACAACCCATACTTTGCCAGTTACTTTCTTTACTACCACGTGAAATTGTAGATGCTTGTGTAGCTGAACACCAAAGCGATCGTTACTATAAAACGATGACCACCTTCAAGCAATTGGTATTTATGCTCTATGGAGTGGTGACAAAAACAAACTCTTTGAATACCCTTTGTAAGAATCTGTATTTTCTGGAAGATAAGCTGACTTATCTGGGTATTAGCACCCTGCCTGCCGTCAGTACCCTTAGTGACGCCAATGCAAACCGCAGCAGTAAGGTGTTTGAATCCATTTATCACCAACTTTACGTCTACTATAGGAATGTTCTTGATGTAACTCAATGCAGTTTTATGCAAGATGCCATAGACATGGCTAAAGTTTATATATTCGATTCATCCACCATTACACTCTTTGTAGACGTGTTCAAAGGTACTGGTCGTAATACCATTACAGGCAAGAAAAAAGGCGGGCTAAAAATTCATAGTAAGATGCCCATGAGTGGATTTGTTCCCGATTTGGTATATATAAGTGAAGCTGCAAGTAATGATAAAACTTTCCTCGGACAGCTTGACCCAGAAAAGGGTACCATTTATGTGTTTGATAAAGGGTATGTGAATTATAAAAAGTGGGATGAATGGACGAAAAATGGTGTGTACTACGTAACACGTCTGAATGAAAATGCTGATTATAGCGTTTTATCCGGACAGCCTAATCATATTATTGAATATGCCAATGGGGGTGTTATATCTGATCAAGTTATCTTGTTAAATAAAGGCCAAAACCCTACAAAAGCGCGTTTGATAGTTTGGAAAGACCCTATAAGTGGACATGTTTTACATTTTGTATCCAATATGTTCGACTACCATGATACAACTATTATGCAAATCTATAGGTATCGCTGGAACATTGAAGTGATTTTCAAAAAGCTCAAGCAAAACTTTGAGTTGGGGTATTTTTACTCGGACAGCATGGAAGGGATAAAAACTCAAGTTTGGATAGCACTGATAGCAAATTTATTGTTTTCAGTAATCCATAGACAGTGTAAGGAGGCGGAGTTGTTCACTACAATAGTAGGCCTTGCGGCCATCAACATGGGATCTTATATCTCGCTCATTAAAATGATCAAATCGGGGCGACTCAATAAAAGTGAAAGGGATATAAAAATAATACAACTTGACTTTTTTGAATTAAGGCAGGGGGGTGTTTTTCAGAATCTTGGAAAATCACCCTAAAAAAGAAATTTAGAGGCCTTTTTCACCGTTTTCAAATTTAGTCGGATGACAGTACTTTTGAATTAACTTTTATATCCAGTAATGATATTATCAATTCTTATTATCAATACATAACCTTAAACTCTGTTCTTCGGTTTTCTTGGTGCTTTTCTTCAGAGCATGGCACACCATCGAAGCAGTCATTTACCAATACACGCTCTCCAAAGCTGTCGGTGATTATCCTGTACTTGTCTATACCTCTTGATACCAAATATTCAAAAACGGAGTTTGAACGGATTCTGGCCAATTTATCATTGTATTGGGTATAACCTCTGCTATCGGCAAAAGAAACCAATTCTAAATTGAGCTTAGGATATTTCTCCATAATTTGAATAATTGCTTCTAGTTCATTCAATGCATCATTTCTCACATTAGCTCCATTCAGATCAAAGAAAATGCTGTTGATTTCAACAGATTTTTCTAATTCAAGATCCGCCTCTTTAACCATTCGTTCAGCACTACCTAAAAGGTTAGATTTTTCCCAATTAGCCAGGGCGCTGTGTAAAATCGCTTTCCCATCAGACCCAGACAAAATAGCAAACGAGTTTTCGTGGTTTAGCTCATACATCTTATTGTCAACGTTAACAATTATTTGGCTTTGACCGCTTATATTATCAACCACGATTAGATTAGCACGCTTATTTTTCATATCTGAAGCAAGAATTTCTTCCCCCATGGCCACATTCACGATG
>JBGSXJ010000004.1:0-6448 GCA_041751535.1 Aquaticitalea sp. | reverse complement strand
GTTTTCTCTGGGAAATCGATTAAAAAACGACGTACCAATTCGTCCACCAAAGAAGACTTTCCTGAACCACCAGTTCCGGTGATTCCAAGAACTGCCCCTCCTGGCCTCCCCGAAGGGGAGGAACTTATTGAATTAAAATGTTCCTCAAATTCGGCATGCCTGTTCTCTGCGAGACTAATCAATCTTGCTATGGTATTGACCTCTTTGTCTTGTAAAGATGACCTGATGTCCTTGCCCATTGGAAGCGTGAGGGATGGGTTTTCATAATCGGATGTCTTGACCAAATCATTGATCATTCCTTGTAGTCCAAGCTCTCGTCCGTCATCTGGCGAATAGATTCGCGTAATGCCATAAGCCATCAATTCCTTGATTTCTTCTGGAAGAATCACGCCACCGCCACCACCAAAAATCTTAATGTGTCCCGCGCCCTTTTCTTTCAACAGATCGTGCATATATTTAAAATACTCATTGTGTCCTCCTTGATAGGAAGTCAACGCAATGGCATTCGCATCTTCTTGTATGGCAGTATTAACAACTTCCTCAACGCTTCGATCGTGACCCAAATGAATGACCTCAACCCCTGTGGATTGGATGATGCGGCGCATAATGTTTATGGCGGCATCATGCCCATCAAAAAGAGAGGCTGCAGTAACAATTCTGACTTTATGTTTTGGCTTATAAGGTGCTATGGGTTCCATGGATAGAAATTATAATTTTGATGATACAAATTTACGGATTATTCAAAAATATAGCAGTGATAATTGGAAATGATTAATCCTATATTGAATTCTGACGCATCGATTGAAAAAAATACAATATATAAAACACAGCTAATTCAAGTGCAAGGGAACCAAGGCATCTTCCAATAATTGCCTCAAATCTGGATGACATTTATGATGGATATAAGACTTTTGAAGATTGCAGAGAAAAGGTTTAAACGTATTGGCCGACTCTTCATCATCATTCAATTGCATCAATTGCTCTTGCCATATGGAAAACAAGGTACTCAAAATAGTAGGATTGCTCTCAAAATAAAAGCCCAACTGATGAACCACACTCTTGGAATAGCTTTTAAAAAATAAGGGCATCTCTACCAATCTTAAAAATAAAGATCGCGTTTCTTCCCGTAACTCTGTCTTGCTATTGATCCCTTTAAAATGATAATCATTCAAGGTAACACTCTTTGGCGTCATGCACAATATGAAGGTGTCCAATATCAATTCCTGTTGGTCTGTGAGGGAATGATAATACACATCCAATCCCAGATTCGTATTGATCACCATCAACTGATTTTTAACAAGAGGTTTCAAAATTGCAGAAAAGGCATCCTGCTCTTGATGGCTGAGCAGCAACTGTCTTTTATGACCTTTACTTCTAATACTTACTAATTTTAACAAGGTGGTTTCCAATTTAAAAGATCTTATCGGATTTAGATATTCTCTAAATTTAATGAAATTTTAAATGATTGGTACTTCACAAAATTGATTGTTTACATATTTACATTCATTTAGTCTATATCGACCAAATACAAGATTCCTTTCGTATTTTTGAGATCAAATAAATTACTATGAAAAAGATAACGATTGTATCACTGACGCTCTTTACCTTAAATTCTTGTGCCGAATTGCAACAAGTGGTAGATAGTTTACCACAAGACGGAAGCATTTTGACCAATGCAGATATTGCGGCCGGTTTAAGGCAAGCCCTGGATTTTGGAATTGATAAACAAGTCTCGAAATTGACACAACCCGACGGTTTCTACAAAAACGAAATGGTAAAAATCCTATTGCCTGCCGAACTCCAAAAAGTGGATAAAGGATTGCGCGATATCGGATTGGGAAATCTCGCCGATGAAGGACTAAAAGTTCTCAATAGAGCTGCAGAAGATGCCGTAAAAGAAGCCACCCCAATATTTGTGAATGCCGTTAAGGAAATAACTTTTAACGATGCTAAAAACATTCTTTTGGGAGCCGATAACGCCGCTACACAGTATTTGACCAGCAAAACCCAAACTGCTTTGTATGCTAAATTTGAGCCTGTCATCAATAGTTCTTTTGAAAAGGTAGGTGCTGATCAAATTTGGACAAACATTATCAACCGGTACAACGCCATCCCATTTACAACGGATGTGAACCCAGATTTGACTGATTATGTAACTGGTGAAGCCCTAAAAGGCGTCTATGCCATGATTGCTGTAGAGGAAAAGGAAATACGTACAAAAGCATCTTCAAGAACCACAGATTTATTGCGTAGGGTTTTTGGCGCGCAAGATTGACATATCAACATAAGCTATTGTTAATCCAAAGCTAATGTTTAGATAACATTGTTTATGCCTAAAAATGGCATCTTTGTAATGCAAAAGAAAGAATCATATTCGTCTTTAATTTGGATTAGCAAGAGTTAGTTTAAAATCGACCCATTACTTCGGGTCGATTTTTTTTTATGAACTTAATTCACTTTTAACTTGCTCAATAATAATATTTTAAATATATTTAAGACTATCAAATTTTGAACATTAATTTAGCTATTCAAAATTGGATATTGAATAATTTTTTAAACAAGCTTTATTCCAATGTTTTGTAGAATTTTAGAACATTTAAACAATTGACACCGATGAAAACATTGGCCGAGATAAAGGAGCATCAGTTGAAGCTGCAAAAACGCTATAAACAACTTATTGAGCAAGCCTATAATTTTCGACAAACCGATTCGGCCTTCAGTGACTTATCAGAATTTAAAGCCATAAAATTACTCCATAAGCTAAATCAGCTAAAGTTTCTGAACCGAGAAACTTTAAAGCAACCTACCGAGTAAAACTTTATTATAATTTTAACGGAATGTATTGAACTAAAAGCGACTATTGAATCGTACTTATAGTCTTATACGTATTTTTATGAATCCACATTTTTGTAAAGTCGGAAAAATAACATTGGGGTTTAGCGATGTTTTGAATTTAAAGGAGTTAGAACACAACTATCTCAGATTTATTGAAGAAGCCTATAACCTAATTCAAACCGATGCTGGTGTAAGTGATTTTTTGTATCATGAAGCTTCAAAATTGAAGAAAATCATTCTCAATTTGAAACGTTCGAATTCAAAAGATCTCGATGCAGCAATTTAAAATAATCGAAGGCCTTAAGCAAGCGTGATCCATACCAGGAAAATGCTTCGCCATCGACCACTATTACTTTAGCCCGAGGAAAATAGTTCCTCATCTCTTCCCTATGTTTTTCCTTGAACGGAAATGGTTCGCTTGACAGCAGCACCAAATCCACCGATTCGTTTTCCCCTTCAATCAATCCAATTTCAGGATACCGGTCCAAATGTCCAAAATGGTTATCAAAATTGTTGAGGCGCAACATGGCATTGATAAACGTTCCATTTGCGGCTACCATCCAAGGTTTTTTCCAAATAAAATAGGCTGTTGTCAACTTGGGTTTTTCTTTGATATACCCATTATAATCTTCATGTTTTGCTTCAATCTTCAAAATGATGTCTTGCGCTTTTTCTTCCATTGAAAATAGCTTTCCATACATTGAAATCAACTCCAAACAATCCGCAATGGTATAAATATCACTGATATGAACAGGCGCTATTTTTTCAAGCTGCTGAATCATTTCTAACGTGTTTTCTTCCTTGTTGCACAAAATGACATCTGGGTTCAATGCTATTATCCTATCATAATGCACTTCTTTAGTACCACCAACAATCGTTTTATGCTTTTTTAAATGTTTAGGATGCACACAAAATTTTGTGATGCCAACAATGGAAGCTTCCAATCCCATATCACACACTAATTCGGTTTGGGATGGCACTAGAGAAACAATCCGTTTTGGGGATTCCTTAAAAATCAATTCTCTATGCAATTGGTCTTTGATGTTCATGCATTCAATTACTAACTTGGATGCGGAAAACTATGAACGCTTGTTTATAATCCTAGCCATTTCCTGTTGTAGTTCTTCGGCTTTTTGCGCTGCAGCTTCGGCAAAATATTCAGTGTTTGAAGCGTAGATAATTCCCCGTGATGAATTGACGAGCAATCCAACATTGGCGTTCATTCCATATTTACAAACCTCCTCAAGGCTTCCACCCTGCGCACCAACGCCAGGCACTAACAAAAAGCTATCTGGGATTAACTTTCTCACCTGTTTGAGATAGGAAGCTTTGGTTGCGCCCACCACATACATGAGGTTTTTGGAGTTTTTCCATGTTTTGGAAGTTTTGATGACTTCCATATATAAAAACTGACGGTTCACCTTTTTGGTCTGAAAATCAAAGGCACCTTCATTGGACGTCAAAGCCAATAGAATAGTATGTTTATTTTTAACCGCCAAAAACGGCTCCACCGAATCCTTTCCCATATAAGGAGCAACAGTGACACTGTCAAAATCCAAATCCTGTAAAAAGGCTTTGGCATACATGGCACTCGTATTTCCAATATCGCCACGCTTGGCATCTGCAATTGTAAAAATTTCCGGATGCATCACATTAAGGTACATCATCGTTTTTTCCAATGCCTTCCAGCCGTTTAGTCCTTGGGCTTCGTAAAACGCCAAATTGGGTTTATAGGCAACCGCCAAATGATGTGTCGCATCAATGATGGCTTTGTTGAAAGCGAAAATTGGATCTTCGTCGTTCAGTAAGTGTTTTGGTGTTTTTTTGAGATCAACATCCAGTCCGATACAGAGAAAGGATTGTTTTTTTTTGATTTGTTTGATAAGTTGTTGTGTAGTCAACTTGTTGGGATTTTTAAATTAAGTATAAAATTAAATCATTTTTGGCATTAAAAAAGCCTCAAAGAGAGGCTTGATTATTTAAATTAAATCGGTATTGGCTTTCAATAATTCTGTGTTTTCAGCCAACATTAATTCGTCTAATATTTTCTGGATGTCCCCATTCATGATATTGCCCAAATCATAAAGTGTCAGTCCAATTCTATGATCGGTGACGCGTCCCTGCGAATAATTATAGGTTCGGATTTTTGCACTTCGATCGCCAGTTGACACCATGCTTTTTCGTTTTTCGGAATCCGCTGCCAATTTCTTCTCCAATTCTCTTTCGTACAAACGCGAACGTAATACTTTCAAGGCTTTTTCAAGGTTTTTGTGTGAAGACTTTTGATCTTGGCAACTTACAATCAACCCTGTAGGTTCGTGATGCAACTTGATGGCAGAATAGGTCGTATTGACACTCTGACCACCAGGACCTGTGGATGTGGTGCGCTCGATTCGAACTTCAGACATATCCAATTCGTAATCAAATTCTTCCGCTTCAGGCAATACAATAACCGTTGCTGCACTGGTATGAACACGACCTTGCGTTTCTGTCTGTGGCACACGCTGCACACGGTGTACACCGGCTTCAAATTTTAGGGTTCCGTAAACATCCTCACCATTGACTTCAAAAATCATTTCTTTAAAACCTCCAGAGGTGCCTTCATTAAAATCGACAACCTCAATTTTCCAACCTTTGCTTTCACAATATTTGGTGTACATTCTGTATAAATCACCAGCAAAAATACTGGCTTCATCACCACCAGTTCCTGCTCTTAATTCAACCACTGCATTTTTAGAATCTTCAGGATTTTTCGGAATCAGTAAAAACCGAATGCTGTCTTCCATCTCTGGAATAGCCTCCTTGGCTTCCTCATATTGCATCTTTGCCATTTCCACCATTTCTGCATCGCCACCTTCATTGATGATGTCTTCAGCCTCCTTTAGATTCTCCAAAAGCAATGCATATTCTTCACGCTTATCGACCAAAACCTTTAAATCTTTATACTCCTTATTTAAGGCGATGTAACGTTTTTGATCGCTCATGATATTGGGCTGAATGATCAAATCATTGATCTCGTCAAAACGCTGCTTTACTATTTGTAATTTCTCTAACATTTATGTTTATGAATTGTGATGCAAAAATACAATTATTTATATAAAAGAATCAAGAGGGTTTTGCTTTTAGAATGAAGAATTAAGGCAGTAAGTATTAACCATGATGATAACATATCTTCCAAGGTAACAACCAAAACAAAAAATATTTTCGGATTGTGTGCGTTTTTAATAGATGTTACACCGTTTTGAAGCCATACTGTTATTCTATAAGCCTTTTTTTGCAGGTTCTTTCGCGATCAATATTTTTTTGGTTATTTTCAATCCGTACATTGTTCCTGCAATTATCACTAAATTAGTGTTGACATTGTTGGTATGGTTTTTTGTACGTGAGACCAATTCAAAACAAAAACTCATATTCTATAAAAATCTCGGTATTTCAAATTTTAGATTATTTGCTTTCATATTCTTGATTGATAGTTTTATAACTGTCTTGTTTTTATTGGTAATGAAAGAATTCATATGATTTTAGAAGTTGACAATGTAGAATTATATTTTTCAAACAAGCGAATTCTCAATGGTATTTATCTAAAAGCTGAAATAGGAAAAGTCACAGGAAT
>JBGSXJ010000003.1:0-2750 GCA_041751535.1 Aquaticitalea sp. | reverse complement strand
AATCATGAGCAAATTCGCAAAAAATATCTATCTCACCTTTTTGATTGGTTGTGCGGTTTACGTCGTTGGAAACCTCATATCCAACGGATTTGCCTATGAAACGTTCAATGACTTTTTGATCGATTTTAGCTTCTATCAGCTCTATAGTTTTCTGCTTGGGTATACCAATTATTATTATTTTGATTATCTCGAAAGATTAACATGGGGCAAAGAGGAACGCATCAAACGCATTGTCATTGGGATTGTTGGCTCTGTGGTGCTAACGCTTGCTGGTTTGTTCGTATTGAATGCCTTTACGTTTATGGTCTATCGTGGATATACTTTTGAGGCGTTTATCAAAACACAGCGCTGGGGCTATTACAGTTTTGGCCTTTGGATTACCTTGAGCATTGTCATTATATTTCACGTCATCTATTTTTACAACAAATACCAGCAAGGCAAGGTCAAGGAACAGAAAGTCATCGCTGGAACTGCCACTGCGCGCTTTGATGCCTTAAAGAACCAACTCGATCCGCATTTTTTGTTCAATAGCCTCAATGTATTGACGAGCCTTATTGAAGAAAATCCCGAAAATGCACAAAGGTTTACCACATCGCTCTCAAAAGTGTACCGCTATGTGTTGGAGCAGAAAAACAAGGATCTGGTAAGTGTAGATGAAGAACTTGATTTTGCCAGGACCTATATGTCCCTTTTAAAAATGCGGTTTGAGGATAGCATTGTGTTCGAAATTCCGGAGAGGTCTTCAAATCCCGATTGTAAGGTGGTGCCATTGTCTTTGCAATTGTTACTTGAAAATGCCGTGAAGCACAATACCGTAACGAGCAGCAAGCCCTTGCACATCAAAATTTATGAACGCGATGGCCTGCTGATAGTAGAAAATAATTTGCAATTAAAACCTCTAGTCAAAAAGAGCAGTGGTGTGGGTTTAGAAAATATCAAACAACGCTACGCTTTACTGACCAGCAAAAAAGTAACTATTAACCAAGAAGCAGACCGTTTTGCAGTTGCATTGCCAATGCTTACCAAACAAATATCAATTATGGAACTACAAACAATAAACAGTGAGGAAAATGCTTATTACAGAGCTAAGAAACACGTGGAAGAAATCAAAGGGTTTTATGGAAATCTGATTTCCTATTGCCTGGTCATTCCTTTTCTCGCTTTTATCAATTACAGAACCTCATGGGAGTTTCAATGGTTTTGGTTCCCATTGCTAGGCTGGGGTATGGGCATCATTTTTCATGCCTTTGGTGTCTTTGGCTACGGAAAATCATGGGAAGAGCGAAAAATCAAGGAAATTATGCAAAAGGAAGAACAAACTAATACATGGAACTAATGGAAAAGAAATTTATAGAACAGGAAAAATACGAGCGAGCCGCCAAACGGGTAAAACGCATCAAGGGCTTTTACTCTCACTTAGTAGTTTATGTGGTGATCAATATTATGATCGTGATCATCAACATTCAAAATTTGGATGCTGGGGAAAGTTATTTTAAGTTGGAAAACTTCACCACCTTCGCATTTTGGGGTATTGGCTTGATGATTCATGGGGTGACGGTGTTTATGCCTGACTTTATTTTAGGCAAAAACTGGGAAGAACGTAAGATCAAGGAGTATATGGAGAACGAACGTACTAATAAATGGGAATGAATTCACTGACCATTCCTAATTCTAAAAACTAACAACCATACAATGAACATCATTATTATAGAAGACGAAAAACCATCTGCAAGACGCTTGCAGCGTATGTTGACCACTTTAGGCATGGAGACCGAAGTAATGCTTCATTCGGTTGAGGAATCGATCGATTGGTTTAATAACAATGAACATCCCGATCTTATATTTTTGGACATCCAATTGAGTGATGGGCTATCGTTTGAAATTTTTGACGCTGTTGACATTAAATCGTCCGTCATTTTTATTACAGCTTATGATGAATATGCCTTGCAAGCCTTTAAATTGAATAGCATCGATTATTTGTTGAAACCCATTGATGAAGACGACCTCTACAAGGCGGTAGCAAAATTCAAAGAACGAATTCCATCAAAAAAGTCGGTTACCTTGGATTTTGAAGACATTAAAAAACTATTGATCAACCCCATTGAACGCGACTATAAAAAACGATTTTCGGTGAAGGTAGGCCAGCATTTAAAGCTTGTGAATATTGAAGATGTCGAGTGTTTTTATAGTGAAAACAAGGGTACTTATGCCTTTACGAAAGAAGGAAGAAACTATTTGTTGGATTCCACTTTGGAGCAGATTGAAACCGATTTGGAGCCCCAAAAGTTCTTTAGGGTCAGCCGTAAGTTTTTCGTGAATATCGATGCTATCAAAGACATCATCAGTTACACCAACTCCCGTTTGCAGATAAAACTCCATACCTATAAAGAGCAGGAGATTATTGTGGCTCGAGAGCGTGTCAAAGAGTTTAAGGATTGGCTGGAATGACCCATTTGCCCAAAAAATGCTTTTGAAAGGCAATAATCGTTGTTCATGGGAAGTGCTACATACAATAGTTGACATCCATGGTAGAAGTATGGGGTATTAGATGTGAGCCCTTTGCACTCGGGGATTTATTTTCTCCATCTGAAATATGAGAACGGAGTATCTGTGATTAAGTTTGTCAAAAAATAACCTATCAGGTTTGATGTTCCTCCTTTAGGGCATTGAGTATTTCTTTGGCATCTTTTTTCAAACGACTTAATTCTAGCTTAATGGCATTTGGGTAACTGTCATCGACACTGGGCTGC
>JBGSXJ010000002.1:0-16715 GCA_041751535.1 Aquaticitalea sp. | reverse complement strand
ATATATTTTCAACAAATGTAGAATTTTAAAATCATCAGTTGAAAGGATAAGAGGTATTATTTTTTAATTTTACCACTAAATTAGTTTAGGATGACTATTGATTTGAGAAGTGACACAGTTACAAAACCAACAGCAGGCATGATGGATGCTATGATGAGCGCCAAAGTTGGAGACGATGTTTTTAAGGAAGATCCCACTGTCAATGCTCTGGAAGAGCGTTTGGCCAATATGTTTGGGAAACCAAAAGCATTGTTTTTTCCATCTGGAAGCATGGCAAATCAAACGGCAATCAAGTTGCACACACAACCAGGCGATCAAGTTATTTGCGACAAATATGCCCATATTTATAACTATGAAGCGGGTGGTGTGTCTTTTAACAGTGGTGTTTCGTGCAGGTTGATTGATGGCCATAGAGGTATGTTCACTGCGGAACAAGTCATCGAAGCTATAAATCCAAGTGAATTTTACTATAGCCAAACACGGTTGGTTGAAGTTGAAAATACAACCAACAAAGGTGGTGGGGCTTGTTGGGATTTTGAAGAAATAAAGAAAATACGGAAGATTTGTGATGAACATCAATTAGGATTTCATCTGGATGGTGCACGTCTTTGGAATGCATTGGTCACTAAAAATGAATCCACAGAACAATATGGCATTTTTGATACGATATCTGTGTGCTTGAGTAAGGGTTTAGGTTGTCCTATCGGTTCTGTTTTGATTGGCGATGAAACTATCATGAAAAATGCCATTAGATACCGAAAAGTGTTTGGCGGAAATATGCGACAAGTCGGATTTTTGGCTGCTGCTGGCATATATGCATTGGACAATCACATGATGCGATTAAAAGAGGATCATCAAAAAGCCCACGAAATAGGTGAGGTGCTAAACTCATTGTCAATCATCAAAAAAGTTGAACCCATTGAAACCAATATCATCATTTTTGAGCTCAACAAAGATGTTGATGAAAAGTCATTTTTAAAAACACTTAATGATAAAAAAATTCATATCATTGGAATGGGAAGTGGAAAATTGCGGATCGTAACACATTTGGACTATACCAATGAGATGCACGATTATTTCTTGAAAGAATTAAGAACCACAAATTTTTAATGTTTTTGTCTAGCATCTAACTTCTAGTACCTGACCTCCAATCCCTAATCCACAATTCTTATATGCACTTTGAAACTTGAGATTTTGTTATTCCCCTGCCATATAGGGAGAAGTAGATTTTTGATTTACGATTTTGGATTTTGGAATTTCATTTTAGTCTATATTCTAGTCTCTAGTGTCTAACCACTAACCTCTACCCACTAAAAACTACCGTCTACCCACTAGCCTCTATTTAAACATATCCAATCCCGGAATATCAGGCATCCCTTCTTTAGCAACCGCTGCCAGTTCAGCATCATTGACATTAGTTGCTTTTTCGATTGCTTTATTGAGTGTCAATATCAAATAATCCTCAAGCATTTCTTTATCATGAAGCAATTCATCATCTATCGCAATGGTTTTTATGGTTCTGTTTGCCGTGATTGTTACTTTTACCTTACCATCGCTACTTGCTTCATCTACCAAAACATGATTTAATCGTTGTTTCGTTTCTTCAACTTTTTTTTGGGTTTCTTTAAGTTTCCCCATCATTCCCATCATATCTCCAAACATATTTTTGTCTTTTAAGTTATTCCACAAAATTACAAAACTTTGTTTTATCCAACTGCAACTGCTTTTCTTTGTTGATTACGGTATAATGTTTATTCTAAATAAACACTATTTTTGCAACCCGTTTAAAATCATCTTGCAATGACAAAAAGTATTCAACCGCCTTTCGCTGAAAAGAAACCAAAAACATTAACAATTCATGATGATGTGAGAATTGATGACTATTATTGGTTGAATAATAAAAAGGATAAAGAGGTTATAAATTATCTCAAGTCTGAAAATAAATATTATGAAGCGATGACTTCAAAATATAAGGCTTTTGAGACCACTTTATTTGAAGAAATGAAGGCTCGGATAAAGGAAGATGACGAATCAGTACCCTACAAATACAATGGATATTGGTATATTGTTAAATATGAAACAGGGAAGGATTATCCTATTTACCTCCGTAAAAAAGAAAGTTTAGCCAATCCGGAAGAATTACTTTTCGACTGCAACAAAATGGCTGAAGGATTTGATTATTTTAAATTGGCAGGCTTGAGTGTAAGTCCTGATAACACCATGATCTCGTTTGGAATCGATATTAAAGGAGGACGAAATTACACACTTCAAGTTAAAAATTTACTCACAGGGGAACTTCTTTCCGATGCGATAAAAAACACAACAGGCACGGCAACTTGGGCCAATGACAATAAAACACTTTTTTATACCAAGAAAGATAAGCAAACCCTCCGTTCAGATAAAGTTTATAAGCATAAATTGGGAACAAGCTCAAAAAATGACAAGGTTATTTTTCATGAGGACGATGAAACCTTTGGAGTAGCTATTTTTAAATCAAAATCAAAAAAATACCTGATAATTGCATGTTACAGCACACTTACCAACGAATATCACATTCTGAATGCCGATACGCCAGATGAAGAATTCAAAGTGTTCCAAGAGCGCATCAGAGGTTTGGAATACAGTATTTCGCATTACGACAATCATTTTTATATCGTTACAAATTCCGACAATGCCGTCAATTTTAAATTGATGAAAACCCATGAGGCAACCACGTTTATTATTAATTGGGAGGAAGTGTTGCCACATCGCGAAGATGTTTTGCTAGAAGATATTGAGATCTTCAAGGATTTTTTGGTGGTTAGCGAACGCACCAACGGATTAAACCTTATTCGTATCATGCGATGGGACGGCAAAGAGGATTATTACTTGCCTTTTGACAACGAAACCTATACAGCGTTTACGAGCACCAATGTAGATTTTGACACTGTAATCCTTCGCTATGGATATACTTCCATGACGACGCCTTCATCCACCATTGATTTTAATATGGTCACCAAACAGAAGGTTATTCTAAAGGAGCAAGAAGTTTTGGGCGGCAAATTTGATAAGGACAATTATGAATCCGAGCGGTTATGGGCAACTTCTTTAGATGGCACCAAAATACCAATGTCCATGGTCTATAGAAAAGGTATAAAAAAAGATGCATCCAATCCGCTGTTGATGTATGCTTATGGATCTTACGGACATACCATCGATCCGTATTTTTCGAGTATTCGTTTAAGTTTATTGGATCGAGGTTTTATATATGTCATTGCACATGTACGAGGTGGCGAATATTTAGGACGCCCTTGGTATGAAAAAGGAAAACTGCTTCAAAAGAAAAATACCTTTACCGATTTTATAGCATGTTCAAAATATCTCATTGAAAATAAGTACACGTCCTCAAAACACCTATATGCTCTTGGCGGAAGTGCTGGAGGATTATTGATAGGAGCCGTTATCAATGAAGCTCCAGAATTGTACAATGGGGTAATTGCTGCCGTTCCATTTGTGGATGTGGTGAGCACTATGTTGGATGACACAATCCCATTAACTACAGGGGAATATGACGAATGGGGGAATCCCAATGATAAAACCTATTACGAGTACATCAAATCATATTCACCTTATGACAATGTTAAAGAGCAGGCATATCCAAATATGTTAGTCACAACGGGTCTACACGATTCACAAGTACAATATTGGGAACCTGCCAAGTGGGTTGCGAAATTAAGGGATAAAAAAACGGGGCCTAATAAATTACTTCTAAAAACTAACCTTAAAGCAGGCCATGGTGGAGCTTCAGGCCGGTTTGAAGCGTTAAGAGAAGATGCAGAAGAGTATGCCTTTTTACTAGACCTAGAGAATATTAATGTATAATTGAAAAAAATCTTGTACTTTTGCGAGGTTTTAGGTTACATTTTTATAAATTGGAACTGTTAATAGCATTTATGAAATCGGCATTGCAAACTGGTTTTCTTTTAAAACCTTTTTAACGAGTCGAAAACATACGTCCTATGAAAAACAATAAGTACTACGTATGAAAGAAAATATTCAAGTATTTGATAATGTTTTGCAACTAATAGGCAAAACCCCTCTTATCAGATTGAACAAAATGACTTCAGGCTTTGATGGTGAGTTTTACGCTAAAGTAGAAGGATTCAATCCAGGCCATTCATCAAAAGATAGAATTGCACTCCATATTATCGAAGAAGCCGAAAAACAGGGCATTTTAAAACCAGGCGACACCATCATTGAAACAACTTCAGGAAATACTGGCTTTAGTATTGCCATGGTTAGCATTATTAAAGGATATGATTGTGTTTTGGCTGTAAGCTCTAAATCTTCGGCCGATAAAATAGATATGCTAAAATCCCTTGGTGCCAAAGTGTATGTTTGTCCAGCGCACGTTAGTGCTGACGACCCAAGATCATATTACCAAGTGGCAAAGCGATTGAGCGATGAAATTAAAGGCTCTATTTATATCAATCAATATTTTAATCAATTGAATATTGAAGCACATTACAATTCCACAGGCCCTGAAATATGGACACAAACTGAAGGACAAATTACACATTTAGTTGCTTGCAGTGGTACCGGAGGAACGATATCGGGTACTGCCAAATTTTTAAAGGAACAAAACCCTAACATAAAGGTAATAGGTGTGGATGCATATGGATCAGTTCTAAAAAAATATCATGAAACCCGCGAGTTTGATGAAAAAGAAATTTATCCTTACCGAATCGAGGGATTGGGTAAAAACTTAATTCCAACTGCTACAGATTTTGATTTGATTGATAAGTTTGTAAAGGTTACCGATGAAGAAAGTGCCCACACAGCTCGAGAAGTGTCCCGAACAGAGGGATTATTTGTAGGTTATACAAGTGGGGCTGCAATGCAAGCATTGAAGCAACTTAATGAAGAAGGTGAATTTAAAATTGGAGACAAAGTAGTGGTTATTTTCCCAGATCATGGCTCTCGTTATATGAGCAAAGTCTACAGCGACAAATGGATGGAAGAGCAAGGGTTTATGGACAGTAAAAGCAATGCGACAATTGAAACTATTGAGTACATAAAATAAAACTTCATTTAAATATAAGTTCCTGTTGCTTGTAAAGAGTTGACAGGATTTTTTTATCGAAATATTATAAACATCGGTTTATAATTAAATTATGCTATCTTCATTTAATTAATTAATTTTGCCCGAACTAATAAGACTAATTTAAGTTAAATGTGATTTCTGCAAACACTGTCTTTAAAAAGTGTATTATGTAGAGGTAACATATGACAGCTTAAAACGCTAACAAAACGCATGAAAGATTTATTCGATAAGATTTATAGGGATAAAGGACCTCTTGGAAAGTGGGCAGCCCAAGCTGAAGGCTATTTTGTCTTTCCGAAATTGGAAGGACAAATTTCAAACCGAATGAAATTCCAAGGAAAAGATGTCATTACTTGGAGTATCAACGATTATCTAGGTTTGGCGAACCATCCTGAAGTACGTAAAGTGGATGCCCAAGCAGCGGCCGACTATGGTTCTGCATATCCTATGGGAGCTCGCATGATGTCAGGACATACCTCACTTCACGAACAGTTACAAAATGAACTGGCTGAATTTGTATCCAAAGAAGCTGCCTATTTATTGAATTTTGGTTACCAAGGTATTTTATCCACAATTGATGCGCTTGTTGCTAAAGATGATATTATTGTATATGATGTAGATGCGCATGCTTGTATTATTGATGGTGTTCGTTTGCACATGGGCAAACGATTTACCTATAAGCATAACGATATAGTGAGCCTTGAGAAAAATTTGGACAGGGCAACCAAAATGGCTGAACAAACTGGTGGAGGAATTCTAGTGATTTCTGAAGGCGTTTTTGGAATGCGAGGTGAACAAGGAAGATTGAAGGAAATTGTTGAGCTTAAAAAGAAATATAAATTTCGATTTTTAGTGGATGATGCCCACGGTTTTGGGACATTAGGTAAAACCGGAGCAGGAGCAGGTGAAGAGCAAGGCGTTCAAGATGGTATCGATGTCTATTTTGCGACATTCGCAAAATCTATAGCAAGTACTGGAGCCTTTATTGCTGCTGACCAAGAAATTATCGATTATTTGAAATATAATTTACGTTCTCAAATGTTTGCCAAATCACTTCAAATGCAATTGGTTGTTGGCGCACTAAAACGTTTGGAAATGTTAAAAACAATGCCAGAATTAAAAGAAAAGCTTTGGGAAAATACCGATGCCTTGCAATCAGGTTTAAAAAAGCGTGGATTTGATATAGGAACCACGCAAAGTTGTGTCACACCTGTCTATTTGGAAGGAAGTATACCTGAAGCAATGGCCTTAGTAAAGGATTTAAGAGAAAACTATGGCATCTTTTGTTCAATAGTTGTATACCCTGTAATACCAAAAGGAATGATTTTGTTACGATTGATTCCAACAGCTACACACACAATAGATGACGTCAACGAAACATTGGATGCCTTTGATGCTATTAGGGCCCGTTTAGAAAACGGAACCTACAAGCGCTTATCGGCAGCTTTGATGTCTGCAATGGGAGGATAAAAAAAAGAAATTATAAATACACTAAATTCCAATTCTGATAAAGGATTGGAATTTTTTTTTGGATACGATTAGGAAATCTCCTTCCGAACCGTTTTCCGGTGTTTAAAAACTTCAGGTTTGAAATGTTTCCAGATTTGATGAATGGCGAGATTATCTTCTAGCTCTGGGGTGCGAATGCAGTTAATGATGCCTTTCTCGGAAAACGTGTTATAATATTCATTAAAAATAAGGGCAGTGACACCTTTGTTCTGATACTCGGGAAGTACTCCAATAAGGTAAAACACAACGTCTTTACTATGTTTTTTGGCTTGAAGTATATGTCTAAAGCCGAAGGGATATAGTTTGCCTTTCGTTTTTTGCAGGGCTTTGGAAAAAGAAGGCATTACAATGGCAAAAGCCACAAGCTTATTGTTTTTGTCAATAACAAATTTGATATATTCCGGATTGATAAAACTTACGAATTTCTTCTTGAAATATTCCTTTTGAATATCGGTGATGGCAACAAATGACGACAAAGACGCATAAGATTCATTAAACAAATCAAACATCTTATCTGTGTATGGCATCACATCCTTGGTTTTGTTAAAGCTTACGGATGTTAACTCATATCGCTTTTTTATTAGTTCCTGTGCCTTTTGGAAAAATTCAATTTTTACATTTTCAAATGGAAAACGGCTTTCAGAATACAATTTTTCATCTGTGAATCCTAATTCCTCAAAATGTTCTACATAATATGGGTAATTATACCAAGTGATCATGTTGCCTAGATGTTCATAGCCTTCGGTCATAACTCCAACTTTGTCTAGATTTGAAAAACCAACAGGGCCTTCCATATAATCTAGATTGTTGGCTTTCCCAATTTCATTTACTTTCTCCAACAATGCTTTGGTAACTTCAACATCATCAATCACGTCAAACCAACCAAAACGCATTTTTTTCTGTTTTTGATGATTCACTTCTAGCCAATTGATGATTGCAGCAACACGGCCTACAATCTCGTTGTTTTTATATGCCAGGAAGAATCTGGCATCGGCATCATTAAAAATCGGGTTTTTCTTTTTGTCAAAAGTCTCCAGTTCTTGCGAAATAATTGGAGGGACCCAATAATTAGAATCTTTATAGAGCTGAAAAGGAAATTTTACAAACTTTGTAAGTTCTTTTTTAGAATGGGCTTCTTTTACTGTAATCATAAAGTTGTGTTATAAGCTTCCGTCATCATTATCAAAATCAACATCTTTTTTGCTCTTTTTTGCACGTTCTTTGCGCTTTCCTTCCTCTTTAGCCGATGTTCCATCATCTTCAATAATGGTATCTTTATGAAAATCGAATCTGTAGGATGCACCAACATTAATACCAAAAACAGATGGTGTATCTTTTGTGTTGAACGTTACTGCGGTATCCAATTGGAAATCGGTTCCAAACAAATAAGCGCCACCAAAACGGAACAGATTATCGGCATAAAAATCGCTTTGGATACCTTGTGTTTCTGCAAAAAGTGACCATTTAGGACTGAATGAATGTGTCAAGGTAAGAATGTATTGAAAATCGGAATAATCGGTACCAATCCTGTCCTTAATCAAATTAACGACAAATACCCATCCGCCAGAAAAATTATTTTGGGAAATCAACGCCACTTTTGGACTGAAACCTTCAATGCCTGGAGCGGTGTATGGATTATTTTTGCTGTCAAAATTTGCACCAGCATAAACCGCCACAGCCGGAATCAAATACTTCCATTTGAATGAATGGTTGGCTTTCCAACTGTATAAATTGGGTTTGTCATCTTGAGCTTTTCTGTAAGGATCATAGATAAGATATTTGGCTCCCACTGTAAAATTCTTAAAATTTGAGCGCTTGTCTTCTGAACTTATAACAGAGCGGTTATCGGTGAATGTGTCATTTTGATAAGTTCCTATAATGTTAATTTCCAGAGGTTCAAAAAATAAACCATAGCGAGCAGCAAAATCCACTCCAAAACCCGAAACATCATATTTGAGTGGTGTGTGTTCTTCATTTGACAAATAGGGTCCCATTTCAAACTGAAGAACATTGGGTCCCACGGCAAATGCGCTTTGCGATACGCCAGGACGATTGGAATTAATGACGTCAGTATATTGACTGTATGCCGTCATGCCAAATGCCAAAAAAATTATGGGGAAATATGCTTTTATCATATTCATAGATGCTGTATTTGGTATCAAATATAGAGATTTTATATTTTTTTTAAGTATTAAAATCTGAATTTAAACAAGGAGATTTGTATTTTTGGAAAAATATTTTTTTCATGCTACAAACTGCTTCCTTCACGGGATTTTTAAGAACCATTTTAATCATTTTGCTGATTTATTATGGACTTAAAATTTTGTTGCGTCTTTTTGCTCCTTACATCATGCAATATATGTCAAAAAAGATGCAGGAACGCTTTACTGGACAATTCCGACAACAAAACAGAGATGCGAATCGCCCAAAAGAAGGCGAAACTGTTATTGACAAAATACCGAATCATCAAAAAACTTCCGATAAAAAAGTTGGCGAGTATATCGATTACGAAGAAATTGATTAATTTTCACGTCAATTTCAGAATCTTACTTCATGCACATATCATTTAAAAAGCTTCTGCCACACATTCTGATTCTTATTAGTTTCGTGGTTGTTTCCCTATTGTATTTTAGCCCTGTGTTAAGTGGCAAACAGATTTTCCAAAGTGATATCAAGCATTATATTGGAATGTCTAAACAACAAAATGACTTCAGGAACGACACTGGGGAGGAAACTTATTGGACCAACAGTGCTTTTGGAGGCATGCCTACGTATCAATTGGGTGCTCATTATCCACATAACTATATAAAGAAACTGGACTCCGTTCTTCGTTTTTTGCCAAGACCAGCCGATTATCTATTCCTTTATTTTATGGGGTTTTATATTCTGTTGTTGACACTTAAAGTCGATCCAAAGCTTTCGGCACTAGGTGCATTGGCTTTTGGGTTTTCGACGTATTTGATAATTATTCTCGGTGTTGGTCACAACAGTAAGGCGCATGCCATTGCCTATATGCCTTTAGTTTTAAGTGGAATAATTCTCACATTTCGAAAAAAATATATCGTAGGATTTCTACTTACTGCCGTTGCCATGGCGCTGGAGATTAGTACGAACCATTTCCAGATGACTTATTACTTGATGTTGCTTGTCTTGGTGTTGGGAGTTGCCTACCTCATAGATGCCTTTAAAAAAGAGATGGTGCCTCATTTTTTTAAATCGGTTGGGTTGTTATTGCTAGCCGTGATTATTTCCGTAGGGTTAAATGCGACTAATATCATGGCTACCCAAGAATATGTTGCGGAAAGCACGCGTGGCCAAAGCGAATTGACAATTAATCCGGACGGATCTCCCAAAGAGATCACTTCAGGGCTAGATAAAGAATACATAACCGAATATAGTTACGGCATTTTAGAAACCTTCAATCTATTTATTCCTCGGTTTTTGGGAGGTGGAAGCTATGAAGATGTCGGCAAGGATTCTGCTACTTACAAAGCCTATATAGCAATGGGAGCTACACCAGTTCAAGCATTGCAAGAAGCCAAACAAACCCCAACTTATTGGGGTGATCAAACAATAGTGGAAGCACCTGCTTATGTGGGAGTTGTAGTTTTGTTTTTGTTCGTATTTGCACTTTTTTTGGTGAAAGGCCGACTGAAATGGTGGTTGGTAGGTGGTGTTGTGATTTCCTTATTGCTGTCATATGGAAAGAATCTAGGTTTTCTCACGGATTTCTTTATCGATTATGTGCCGCTGTATAATAAGTTCAGGGCTGTAAGTTCCATACAAGTAATATTGGAACTATGCATTCCAGTATTGGCGATTTTTGGTTTGGTTCGATTGTTCAATAATTTTGATGATGATGAAAAGAAACTAAAGGCATTGAAATATTCTGTGATTATTACCGGGGGTTTAGCTTTAGTATTTTTGTTATTCAAATCGTCCTTATTCAATTTTGTTGGTGCCAATGATGGTTTTTACCGTCAGAATTACGGACAAGCTTTTATCGATGCAGTAAAGGAAGATAGAAGGGCGCTTTTTACCCAAGACACATTACGAACGCTCATCTTGATTATATTGGCGGCAGGGGCTATTTATATGTTTTTAAAGAAACAGCTTTCCGAAACATGGACGGTTGTTATTTTTGGATTGTTGATTCTTTTTGATTTGGTCGGTGTGGATAGGCGTTATGTAAACAATGAGAATTTTGCGCCATCTGTACAAGTGAACAAACCGTATCGGGCCAATGAAGCCGATTTGGAAATCATGAATGATAAAAGTCATTTTAGAGTGTTTGATGTGGTATCTAGGGAACCGGGAAAAGCCGCGTACTTTCATAATTCTTTATCGGGTTATCACGCGGCCAAATTGGGTAGATATAACGAATTGTTTGATTTTCACATTGCCAAAAACAATATCAATGTTCTGAATATGCTGAACACCAAATACATCATAGCTGATGACGAAAATGGAACCATCTTCCCTTATGAAAACACGGACGCCAATGGAAATGCATGGTTTGTGAGTGAGGTTGAAAAACTCAATTCTGCCAATGAGGAATTGATTGTTTTGGATAGTTTGGATACCAAACTAAAAGCGGTTACCACGCAAAATATTCCGAATAAAAAATATACTATTGATTCAACAGCATTTATCAATGTATCAATATATAAGCCGAATTACTTAAAGTATCAGTCTAATAATTTAAACGATGGCTTTGCGGTCTTTTCGGAGGTTTATTATGAACATGGATGGCAAACCTTTATCGATGGTAATGAAGTTCCTCATTATAGGGTTAACTATGTATTAAGAGGAATGGAAATACCAAAAGGTCAGCATACAATTGAGTTTAAGTTTGAACCAGTAGTCATTAAAACTGGCAGCGGAATTGCATTGGCGAGCTCCATACTATTGGGCTTATTGATCATTGGCGGTTTGTATTATGAGTTTAGGAAAACCTAGATTCTTGTTTTAAATAAAAGAACTCTCATTTATTGGGAATGACAAAGATGCCAAAAAAAGTACTCATCATTACCTATTATTGGCCACCAGCTGGAGGTCCTGGTGTGCAACGTTGGCTCAAGTTTGTCAAATATCTTCATGAATTTGATATCCATCCGGTTGTTTACATTCCAGAAAATCCCAGTTATCCTATTATCGACAAGAGCTTGCTATCGGAAGTTCCAACTGATTTAACTATTATTAGCCATCCAATTAAGGAGCCTTATAAATTGGCGGAATTTTTTGCTTCAAAACATTCAAAAACCATAAGCTCTGGCGTCATTCCGAAGGAGAGAAAACAGAACTTTGTTCAGAAATTAATGCTTTATGTGCGGGGCAATTATTTTATTCCCGATGCCCGAAGGGCTTGGATACAGCCCTCGGTTAATTACTTATCGGATTATATTCAAAAGGAAAACATTCAAACCGTTATAACCACTGGTCCGCCGCATAGTTTGCACTTGATTGGATTGAAGTTGAAAGAGCAATTGAATATCAAATGGCTTGCAGATTTCAGGGATCCTTGGACTACTATTGGTTATCACAAACAACTGAAATTGACGCCATCGTCCGCCAGAAAGCACGAACAACTTGAAAAAGATGTATTGCAAACTGCCGATTGTATAATTGTCACAAGCGAAAACACCAAATCAGAGTTTAATCAAAAGACCAGCAAACCGGTTGAGGTTATTACCAATGGATATGATACATATCTGCTTCAAAAAACCCAAAAGGATGAAAAGTTTACAATTTCACACATTGGCTCATTGCTTTCGGGGCGTAATCCTACCATTTTATGGGAAGTTTTAAGGGAATTGATTCAAGAAAACGCTGATTTTAAGAAACATTTTCAATTGAAATTAATTGGTGTGGTGAGTGAAGTTGTTTTAAACGCCATCAATTCTCAAAATTTAAAGGATTATGTCAATGTAGTTGGGTATTTGAGTCACGAAGATGCTTTGATACAGCAACGACAGTCAAGATTATTGCTTTTGATCGAAATCGATTCCGAAGATACAAAAGCGATAATTCCAGGGAAACTATTTGAATACATGATCTCTGAAACTCCAATCATCGCAATTGGGCCAAAAGAAAGCGATGTAGAACGTATCATTCACTCGACCAATACGGGAAGATATTTTTATTATGACGAGCGTAACAACTTAAAATCGCAAATTTTAATGTATTTTGAGGCCTATAAAACTGATTCCCTCGCTACGAATCCGATAGGATTGAAACCTTATAGTAGGAGGGAATTAACCAAAACGTTGTCAGAACTCATCTAATGGGAATTGTTACCAGCCAATCCTTTAAAAATACGATCACGACCTATCTTGGATTTGCGATAGGAGCGGTCAATACGTTGTTTTTGTATACATATTTTATTTCCGATGTGTATTATGGTTTGGTGGCTTTTATACTTTCAACGGCCAATATCATGACTCCGTTGATGGCTTTTGGCGTGAACAATACTCTTATCAAATTCTATTCGACTTTTAAGACAAAGCACTCTCTCAACAGTTTCCTGACACTGATGCTCTTTTTACCGTTGCTCTTGATTATTCCTATCGGACTTATTGGTGTTTTTTCTTATGATATCCTAGGGGAATTGCTGTCCCAAAAAAATCCGATTATTAAAGGTTATATGTGGTACATTTTTGTTGCTGCGATTGCCATGGCATACTTTGAAGTCTTTTTCGCTTGGTCAAAAACCCAAATGTTGACGGTTTTTGGGAACTTTATGAAGGAGGTTTTTCACCGCGTAGGAGTGATGTTGTTGTTATTTGCCGTACACTTGGAATGGATCGACGTACAGCAACTTATCATTGGAGTTGTTATTGTGTATATATTCAGGATGTTGGTGATGATGCTTTATGCTTTCAGTGTACGCTTACCAGTATTTAAGTTTAACAAGATAGAGAATGTGAGTTCCATTCTAAAGTATTCGTCGTTGATTATCATTGCGGGTTCTATAGCAACGATTATTTTGGATATTGATTCTTTCATGTTGGGTCTTTATATTCCAATAGAAAAAGTGGCCTATTATGGTGTTGCCATTTATATTGCAACGGTTATTGCGGTGCCTTCCCGGGCGATGCAACAGATTTTGCAACCTTTAACGGCTCAATTTCTAAATGATAAGAACAAGGTAGCCCTTAAGGATTTATACATGCGAAGTTCACAAACCCTTTTTGTAATCGGCGGTTTTATATTTCTTTTGATTGTATTGAACATCAATGAGCTTTATCTACTGATTCCTGAAGAATTTAGTGGAGGATTAATAGTAGTACTTTTGGTAAGCATTGCAAAATTGTATGATAACTTAATGGGCTGCAATAACGTGATCCTGTTCAATAGTGATTATTATCGTGTGGTTCTTGTTTTTGGTGTTATCTTAACGGTGCTGACAGTGTTGCTTAATATGGTGTTCATTCCGATGTATGGTATTAATGGTTCAGCTTTTGCAACGTTTTTGGCAATCGCCATTTACAATACCATTAAGATTTATTTTGTTAAGCAGAAGTTTAACATGATGCCTTTTAACGTCGAAACTGGTAAGGTGTTCATTTTACTTATTGTTTGTGTTTTAATATTTTACTTTTGGGAATTCCCATTTCATCCAATTTTCAATATTGCTTTAAAATCACTTATAATAACAATTTTTTATGTTGCTATTATCTTAAAGTTGAATGTTTCAGAAGATATTACTGTAGTGATTAAGAAGTATTTAAGGATAAAATAGTGGTAACGTTTTATTGAACTTTATTTGGTGGCTTTAAATATTATCAATTAGGATTATATTTTGGTAGAAATTTTAAAAAGGAAAATCCTGCAAGGTGCTTTGAGGCATACTACATGCAGGACTTTCCAACTAACCAACCAAAAAATTATATATTTTTAAAGACTTCCTCTTTTAGAAGCAGAACGGGCACTTGGTTGTCTGCTCGCTTGGTCAGTTCTCTGACTGCTACTTCTTTGAGTCGTCACTTTTTGTTGTTGTATTGTATTAGATATACGAGTATTCGTTGCGCTTGGTTTTCTATTTGGCAAATTATTAACACGTTGCGGTGAATTGGTTATTGCCGATGTGTTTCTGCTTACATTTTGTGTTTGATTTACTTGTCTTTGTTGTGCTGGTATGCTCCTTGAAGGAATTGCATTTGACTGCACAGTATTTCGAACATTTCGATCGGATGTCATAGTTCTTTGCGTTTGTAATTCCCTTGTTGGGGTTGTGGAACGCGTGGTGTTTACATTATTAGAACTTCTGTCTGTTTGATTTGATCTAGTTGTTGCAGACGCTCTTTCCGTATTGGTGTTTCTACTTGTAGCATTGCTACGAGTATCAAATGCTGTACCTGTAGAGGTAGCATTCCTAGTGGTTGTAGCTTCTTGACGGTATCTATCACTTGCTCTGGTATTACTAGCGAGATCATTGCCACGACGTCCGTTGCTGTTGCTCGAAACGCGACCATAATCATAATGTACAGGTTGTCTGTAATTATTCGCATACGGTCTGTAATAGTGATAACGGATAGGCGTGTAATATTGTCTGTAAGGTTGTGCATACACAATACAGAAGCTTGGTGCTGGGATTGCATAATATACGTGCCAAGGTCTGTATACATACATTCTGTTATAGACGTTGATGAAGCCTGTATAGTGGGTAAAGGATCGATTTCTGTTATAATGTACAAATAATCCACCTACACGTGCCACACGACCATAATTGTTATAGTTAATGTCTACATTTCCAACTTGGGTAACACGACCGTAAAAATCATAATAGATTGGTGTGTTTTCAATTTGAATGATGGCTCCAAAATCGTCGTATTGTATGTAAGGGCTGTAATCGTAGCCTCTGTTAAAACTGAAAGATACGTTCGGTGTATTGATTGCTACGTTGGCGTCTGGCCCATAATTGGGTGCGTAGAAGTCGAACTGTCCATCGGGAAATACAGAAAACTCAATGCCACCTTCGTTAAAAATAAAGGAGTTACCATAACCTCTATTGATGAAGTTAGCTGTTGAATTGTCTTCAAATGCGGTGGTGGTTTTTGCGCTTACTGTTGCTCCGATGAGGAACACTGCAGTAAAAACTAGAGCGAAATTTTTCATGAGTGCGTGTTTTATGTTAGACATGTTTTATGTAATTCAAACAGTATGCCAAAATCATTATGAAGTGTTTAAGTGACTGAAAATCAATAAAAATTATTTATTGTTTACCTTATCTATAAGTTGTCAACAGCCTTTATAGTTGTATAACTATTACAGTTGATTATAATTAAACACAAATTTAAAAACCCCAATGTCTTGGGGAAGACTTTGGGGTAATTAGCAACTAACAAAAATCTATTTATCTTTTTATCTTCTTTTGGGTTTTTACTTCTTCACCTTGTCTGTAATAGTAATAATCTTCTGTATTGCTAAATTGATTACTGTTGTTCACAAAACTATTATTACCTTGACCAATGCCATGATTGAATTGACTATTGTATGGATTCACAAATCCGGAACTATTAACTACTTCGCCCCAATGATTGTACATAACACGTAATCCACCTACTTGTGAGAGCATGCCTCCTCGATTGTAACTCATATATATGGTGCCAACTCGTTTGACTTTACCAAGCCTGTCGTAATTAATGAATACATTTCCAACTCGGCGTACTTTTCCATCAAAATCATGTTGAATCAATGTATTACCGTTCATTGATCCGGAATGGTTAACCCGACTGATTGTACCAGGAGCTCCCTGTGAAACATTGACAGAGCCACGATTTATATTAGTTCTGTTTCGATAATAGGAGTCATTATACACATTAAACGAATTTCCTGGATTGGTATTGAAATCAAAACTCCCATCAGGGAAGATCAGAAATTCAACACCTCGTTCCATAAACATGATAGGTTCAGCAAAACGATAGCGTGTTGTATTGTAATTATCTTCACCTAATGGCATCACAATAGATGTGGATGCATTTGCAGATGTTAATCCTATTAACACCATTGCAGAAAAAAGTACAGTTGTCTTCATAATTAAAGGATTTAAGATGATGCCTACTCTTTTTTCATTTCTGAATGCTTTTCGGCTTACGCTATAGTTTGATGAAGATTCAATTTG
>JBGSXJ010000001.1:0-5501 GCA_041751535.1 Aquaticitalea sp. | reverse complement strand
AATCCCGATATGATAAACTAAAGGGAAGTGCTGTCAACCCAGTATTACGAGAAGGAAATTCAGATAGACGTGCTCCAAAAGCCGTCAAAAATTATGCAAAAAAGAATCCGCATTCCATGGGACAATGGTCTACTGATTCCAAAACACCTGTCGCAACAATGACGGGTGGCGATTTTTTCCATACGGAAAAATCCCTGACCATTCAAAAAGCTACGGACGTTAGTATACAACATATAAGCAGCAACGGGACAGCAACGGTACTAAAAGCAAGTACTCCCCTGCTCGTAGGAGAAATTATTGATGCTGCAGTCATGAACAAAAAGGCGCTGCTTTCGTTTTTATCGGAGCAAATAAAAGATGCCAAGGATAAAAATATTTTGCTATCATTGCACTTGAAAGCAACCATGATGAAGGTCTCTGATCCAATTATTTTTGGACACGCAGTGAAAGTGTTTTTTAAAGAACTTTTTGATAAACACAAATCGAGCTTTGAAAGCATCAATGTAGATGTGAATAATGGTTTTGGAGATTTGACCGAAAAACTTAAAGACCTTCCCGAAACCAAAAAACAGGAAATTGAATCTGATATCGCAACAGCACTAAAAAACGGACCTCGTTTGGCGATGGTCAATTCTGATAAAGGTATTACCAATCTCCATGTCCCGAGTGATGTAATCATTGATGCATCTATGCCTGCGATGATTCGTACGTCTGGACAAATGTGGAATGCAGAAGGGAAGCAAGAAGATACCAAAGCGGTCATTCCTGATAGTTCTTATGCTGGAATCTATGAAGCAACGATTAATTTCTGCAAAAAACACGGAGCCTTTGATCCTAGAACGATGGGAACAGTCCCAAATGTTGGTTTGATGGCCCAAAAAGCTGAAGAATACGGCTCACATGATAAAACATTTGAAATCAGATCAAACGGTTCCGTTCAAGTTATTGACAAAGAAGGAATTATATTAATTGAACATGATGTTGAAGAAGGAGATATTTGGAGAATGTGCCAAGCAAAAGATGCGGCAATTCAGGATTGGGTAAAATTGGCAGTATCTCGAGCCAAAGCTACAATGTCACCAACCGTTTTTTGGCTAGATAAGGATAGAGCTCATGATGCCGAACTCATCAAAAAAGTAAATCTATACCTAAAGGATCACGATACGTCAGATTTGGACATTCGAATTTTAGCGCCACAAAAGGCTACTGAATTCACGCTTGAACGTGTGAAAGCCGGAAACGATACAATTTCCGTCACTGGCAATGTATTGCGCGATTATTTGACAGACCTCTTCCCTATTTTGGAATTGGGTACAAGTGCCAAAATGCTTTCCATTGTTCCTTTGATGAATGGTGGTGGCCTTTTTGAAACAGGTGCTGGCGGCTCTGCTCCAAAACATGTAGAGCAATTTTTGCACGAAAATCATTTACGTTGGGATTCATTAGGTGAATTTTTAGCGCTTGCAGTCTCCTTGGAACATTTGGCAAAAACAAATAACAATCCAAAAGCACAGATCTTGGCCGATACGTTGGATGCTGCCACAGAAAAATTACTGGAATCTGGAAAATCACCATCAAGAAAAGTCAAAGAACTCGATAATAGAGGGAGCCATTTTTATTTGGCACTTTACTGGGCGGAAGCCTTGGCCAATCAGAATTTGGATGCTGAACTAAAATCACAGTTTGCAACTGTGTTTGATGTACTAAATACAAATGAAGACAAAATTGTAAACGAATTGAATCTAGCACAAGGCAAACCCGTTGATTTAAATGGTTATTACGAACCGAATGAGTCCATGGTTAGTAGCGCCATGCGCCCAAGCAGTACTTTTAATTCAATCATTAAAAATATGATGAAGGTATAATAAACTTGAACCAAAATGTTTAAATTAAATCTAATATAATTAAACAAACTATCCAAAAAGCTCCTTAAATCCAAGGAGCTTTTCTATTTTTGTCAAAAATTGTAATGAACAAGCGTATAAGAATATTTTTCTTTGGCTTTCTTTGGCTTCCCCTGTTTTCAATAGCACAGGAAAAATTCACATTGAGTGGTACCATTTCCGATCAAAGCAGTAACGAAACACTGATCGGTGTTACGATTATTTTTCCTGAAATACAAGCTGGAACGACAACCAATGAATATGGTTTTTATTCCATCACACTTCCCAATGGCACTTATAAAGTCCAGATAAGCTACCTCGGATTTAATACAATTTCCCAAAGCATTTCCTTAATAGAAAATAAAACCATCAATTATCAATTATCGGAATCCAGTGAAAGTCTTGACGAAGTAGTCATTACCGAAAATGTTGAAAAACTCAACATCAAGAAACCACAGATGAGTGTCAATTCGCTTTCTATCAATACAATAAAAAAAATGCCTGTCGTACTCGGCGAGGTTGATATCATAAAATCAATTACCCTACTTCCAGGAGTTTCCAATGCTGGTGAGGGTTCTTCAGGTTTTAATGTTCGCGGGGGTGCTGCAGATCAAAACCTCATTCTGTTGGATGAGGCCACGATATTTAATTCGTCACATTTATTCGGGTTGTTTTCTGTATTTAATCCTGACGCCATCAAAGATTTAAAGCTCTATAAAGGCGGCATTCCTGCAAAATATGGTGGAAGGGTATCATCTGTTCTAGATATTTATCAAAAGGAAGGCAACAGTAAAGAATTTCACATGAATGGTGGCATCGGCTTGGTATCGAGCCGATTATTGGCTGAAGGGCCTATCAAAAAAGAAAAAGGATCCTTTTTATTTGGCGGACGATCAAGTTATGCGCATTTGTTTTTACCACTTTTTGACATTGATAATATTGCCTATTTCTATGATTTAAATACCAAATTGAGCTACAAAATCAACGATAACAACAACATTTACCTTTCAGGATATTTTGGAAGGGATGTGTTTTCCATTTCTGATAGTTTTGAAAATACCTATGGCAATACGGTCGTAAATTTTAGATGGAATCATTTGTTTTCAGATCAGCTTTTTTCCAATCTCTCACTGATCTATTCAGATTACTATTATGGTTTGAACCTGAATTTTGTTGAATTTAACTGGGATTCCGGAATTCAAAACTTTAATTTCAAATACGATTTCAAGAATTACATCAGCAATAACTTCAAGCTTGAGTATGGTCTTAACAGCATTTATTACAAATTCAACCCAGGTGATATCAAGCCTTCCTCCGCAACATCAGGAATAAATCCGTTCAAACTAATTGATAAATACGCTTTCGAAAATGCTATCTATATCGATGCTGAACATCAACTCTCAAATAAATTCGCCGTCAGTTATGGGCTGCGATTAAGTTCATTTTTAAGGCTTGGACAAGATGAATTGAATATTTATGATAATGACAATCCTGTTAATTTTAACGAAGAACTTCAAATTTACCAAAAAGCAGATCCAATCGGAACAGAAAATTTTAAACGTAGTGACGTAATCGCATCCTTTGCAAACCTAGAACCACGTTTATCTTTGGCTTACCAACTTAATGATCATACATCAGTAAAGGCGAGCTACAATCGTATGAGTCAATATTTGCACCTGTTGTCCAACACGAGTTCGCCAACACCTTTGGATGTTTGGACGCCCAGCGGTAAGTATGTAAAACCACAACTATTGGATCAGTTTGCTGTTGGCTATTTCAAAAATATTAATGACAATCTATACTCCTTGGAAGTCGAAAGCTTTTTCAAATCCATCAAAAATCGCATCGATTATATCGATGGAGCCAATCTTATTGCAAATAATGCCATTGAACAAGTCATTCTCAACGGAAAAGCCCGAGCTTATGGTTTGGAAATTCTGTTTCGTAAAAATGAAGGACGATTTAAAGGCTGGATAGCCTATACCCTATCAAAATCGGAACAGCAAACTCAAGGACGAACACAAATGGAAACGGGAATTAACAATGGTAACTGGTATCATACGCCCTATGATAAAACACATGATGTGTCGCTCACGGGAACTTTTGAACTCAATCAAAAATGGACCATAAACAGTAATTTTCTGTTTCAAACAGGTCAGCCAAGCACCTTTCCCAATGGCCAATATATATATAATGGAATTACAATTCCGAATTACGAAGACAGAAATTCTAGCAGATTGCCAACTTACCACAGATTGGATCTTTCGGTGAATTACCTTCCAAAACCAAATTCCACAAAACGCTGGAAAAGCGAATGGGTATTTAGCATTTACAATGCTTATAATCGCAAAAATGCAGCTTCCATAACATTTAGGCAAAACAGAAACACTGGTCTTAATGAAGCTAATCGCCTCGCTATTTTTGGAATCATTCCTTCAATATCGTATAATTTTAAATTTTAGGAGATGAAAAACTATTTAATCATAAGCCTGCTCTTAATCACTTTTTCATGTGAAGATGTCATCGATATCAATTTAAATGAAGCCGAGCCAAAATTGGTGATCGACGCCTCCATTAATTGGTTCAAAGGCACTTCGGGATCTAATCAAACCATCAAACTCACACTGACTGCACCTTATTTCGCAGAAAGTGTTCCACCCGCAACTGGCGCTCTGGTATATATTACCGACATCAATAACAACACGTTCAATTTTGTCGAAGCAGGAGATTCAGGAATTTATCTGAATACTGAATTTATACCTATAATTAATGCCACCTATAGCCTTTTTATCAATTATGATGGCGAAATTTACACAGCTACAGAAACATTAAAATCTGTTGTATCTATCGATTATGTTGAGCAAAATGACACTGGCGGTTTTACAGGCGAAGAAACCGAATTGAAAGCTTTTTACACCGACCCTATAGACGAAGAAAACTATTATTTCTTTGAATTTATTAGTGACATACCCGAAATGGTGTCACTGGAAGTCTACGAAGATCAATTCACCAATGGCAATCAAATTTTTGGGTTCTATACCGAGGAAAATTTGAGTACCGGTGATGAAGTTATCATAAGGAATTACGGCATCTCTCAACAATTTTATGAATTTATGTTCATTCTCCTTCAGCAAAACAGCGAAGACGGCGGAGGCCCATTTGAAACACAACCAGCAACCGTTCGTGGCAATTGTATCAACCAGACCGACCCAGATAATTTCCCATTGGGCTACTTTAGGCTATCGGAAGTTGCAGAATTAGTTTATATAGTGGAATGATTTGGGCGTTCCCCATTTTTTCGCTTCCTAGCTCCAAAATGGGTCGTGCTGTCCGTTGTATCTTTTTATGCAAGAATATTTCGAACCATTTTATAATTTAGATAAGCATAAAAAGGATGCCACTTCCATCACTAACGCAAAACAAAAAATCGTATTTTTGAAATATGCAATTCATCAAAACCACAGAAGAGGAGTCTCATTACAATCATTTAGAACAAATGAGTGTTTTGGAACTGCTCACCAACATCAATACTGAAGATAAAACAGTTCCATTAGCAGTAGAAAAAGCAATTCCACAAATCGAAGCCTTGGTGCATCAAATTGTACAAAAGTTAAAATC